>JALREE010000304.1 GCA_023256835.1 Pseudomonadales bacterium
GCAGCGGCTCGGCGATCTGGTCGCCGATGCGCATGGTGGGGTTGAGCGAGGACATCGGGTCCTGAAAGATCATGCCAATCTCCGAGCCCCGCACCTCGCGGCCCGCCACCGTGCTGCGGCCCAGAATCTCCTCGCCGCGCAGCCGGGCACTGCCCGCGGTGATGCGCCCGGGGGGCATGGGCGTCAAGCCCATCATGGCCTGCACGGTCACGGACTTGCCGCAGCCCGACTCTCCAACGATGGCCAACGTGCGCCCCGCGTCCACGCTGAAATCCACGCCGCGCACGGCCTTGACTGTGCCGCCATAGGTGTCGAATTCCACCTGCAGATTGCGCACGTCCAGCAGGGGCACGCTCATTCCAGACTCCTCATGCGGGCATCCAGCGCATCGCGCAGCCCGTCGCCCAGCAGATTGAAAGCCAGCACGGTGATGCTGATGAACAGGGCGGGGAAGATCAGTTCATGCGGATGCGTGAGCATGGTCGCCAGCCCCTCGTTGCTCATGCTGCCCCAGGACGCCGTGGGCGGCGCCACGCCCATGCCGATGAAGGACAGGAAGGCCTCGGTGAAGATGGCGCTGGGCACGGCGAAGGTGAGCGTCACCAGGATCACGCCCAGGGTGTTGGGGATCATGTGCCGCAGCACCAGGTACCAGTCCGGCGCCCCCAGCAGGCGCGAGGCACTGATATAAGCCTGATGGCGGATTTGCAGGATCTGCCCGCGCACCAGACGCGCGGTGGCCGGCCAGGCCAGCAGCACCAGCGCCGCCAGCATGGGCGCGATGCCGCTCTCGCCCGGGCCGATGCCGAACACCACCTGAAACAGGATCATGAACAACAGGAAAGGCAGCGCCACCACGAAGTCGGCGAAGCGCATCATCCACTGATCCACCCGTCCGCCCAGGAAGCCGGCCGTGCTGCCGTAGAGCACCCCGAGCAGCACATAGAGCACGGGCGCCACGATGCCGATGAACAGGGAGACGCGGGCCCCGGCCATCAGCCGCGCCAGCATGTCGCGCCCCAGGTAGTCCGTGCCTAGCGGGTGCAGGGCCAGGTTCACCGCGTCGCCCTCGGCCAGCACGGTGGTTTCCGGCACCAAGGCGCGGGCACGCACTTCGTCGAGCGTGATCACGCGCGCCACCTCGACCTCAAGCACCTCGTACCGTGTACTCAGGCTGCGATCGGCGTTCAGGGCCACCAGGGAATAGTGATAGGTGCCAGGACGCAGATCGAGGCGATCCTCGTAGAAGCCGGCGGCGCCGCTGGCGAACTCGGCGATCGGCAGGCCGAAGGCCATGTCGGCCTCGACCGGGAAGATGTTGCGGTACAGACGCAGTGCGCTGGCCTCAGGCACCGCATCCCAGATCAGGCGCACCGCCTGGGAGTTCCCCGCCTGCGCCAGTCGCAAACCGCTGCCGTTCTCGTAACCGGCTGCAGCCTGGCCATTCCAGGCGGCGTAGGGCGCTACGACGGTGGCCGAGCGATCGGCCAGCGGCCCCTGACTGATCTGGTCGATATCCTGGCGCGCCGGGTCCACGCGCCACAGCGCCGGACCGACCAGAGCGAAAGCCAGCAGCCCCACGATGATCCACAGTGACGCCAGCGCCCGGCGATTGCGGCGCAGCCGTGCCCAGGCATCCTGCCAGTAGGAGCGCGAGGGCCGGCTGATGCCCTGGGCATGGTCGCGCCGCTCGAGCGGCAGGAAGTCGGCGGCACTCAGGCCCTGGGGCAGCTCGGTCGGACTCATTGCAGCCTCACGCGCGGGTCGATCCAGCCATAGAGCAGGTCCACCACGATCACCATGCCCACCAGGAAGGCGCCATAGAACACCGTCGTGCCCATGATCACCGTGTAATCGAGCTGCTGCACCGCCTGCACGAAGTAGCGGCCCAGCCCCGGAATCGCGAACACCAGTTCCACCACGAAGCCCCCGGTGGTGATGGCGGCAATGGCGGGCCCGAGCACCGTGATCACGGGCAGGATGGCGTTGCGCAACTGGTGCCGGGTGAAGATGCGGGCCGGCGGCAGGCCCTTGGCGCGGGCGGTGCGGATATAGTCCGAGTGCATGATCTCGAGCATGGACGAGCGCATCAGGCGGGTCAGATAGGCCATGGTGCCCATGCCCAGCACCTGCGCGGGCAGGATCATGTGCCCGACGCCGCCCCAGCCCGCCACGGGCAACAGCGACACGCCGAGCAGGGCATTGACGTTGACCAGCGCCAGCTGCCCGAGGGCGGCGAACACGAAGCTGGGCACCGAAATGCCGAGGATCACCAGGAACATGATGACGGTGTCGGGCAGGCGATTGCGATAAAGCGCGGTGAGGGCGCCCCAGAGCACGCCCCCCAGCGCCGCGAACAGCACGGCCAGGATGCCGAGGGTGGCGGACACAGGGAAGTGCTCGCGGATGATGTCATTGACCTGGCGGTTCTGCTGAGTGAAGGAGATGCCGAAGTCGCCCCGCAGCAGATTGCCGAGGTATTGCAGGTACTGCTCGCCGAGGGGCTTGTCGAGTCCGTAGCGGGCTTCGAGATTGGCGCGGATCTCGGGGCTGATGGCGCGGCCGCCGGAGAGCGGGTCACCGGGCACGTTGTGCATGGCGAGGAACGTGGCCGTGGCGATGAACCAGACGGTGATGATTCCCTGCAGAATGCGTTTGAGTGTGTATTGCCACATGGGTGTGCCAATGGTCCTGTGATTATCAGTCGCTCTTATCCCGGATCGGCTGGGGCGGGGGAGGTCTGTCGCGACACGCCGTGAACTCATCCCTGAGGGCTCGGCTGCCGCCATGGATGGGTTCACGGCGTGTCCCAAAAGCCAGGCCCCACCGCACGCTCGCGGCATCGAAGCTACACAAACCCGATCAGCCCACGATCAGGGCGCCACCTCGATATACGCATTCGTGTAGTCGACCTCCGCCCCAAACACCCGTCGCAGAATCCCCTTCACCCGCGGATCGGTGGCATACACCCTGCCCCGTTCGTAATTGCCGATCAGCGCCACCTCGTCGAACAGGATCTGCTGGATCTCGCCGAAGGCCGCCATGCGCGCCGCGTTGTCGGTGGAGCTCTGCGCCTGCCGCACCAGCGCATCGACCCGCTCGCTGGCGAAGCGGCCGCGATTGTTCAGGTTCCAGGAGGCATACAGATCGGCGAAGGTCAGCGGGTCGTTGTAGTCCGGGCCCCAGCCCGAGAGCACGATGTCGAAGTCGCCCGCGTCCATTTTCGCCAGCCGTTGCTGGAAGGTCTGGGCGTCGATGATGATGTCCAGACCCAGATTGCGCTTGAAGACTTCCTGGTAGTACTGGCTGGAGATGGTCGCCACCGGCGAGGTGTCGGCCAGCAGCACCAGCGGCGGGAACTGCGTGAGCCCCAGCTCCTGCCGCGCGCGCTCCAGGTATTCGCGCGCCAGGGCCACGTCGTAGGGTGCTTCGGGCGCCGGGTATTCCTCCCGTAATGGTCGCTCCACGCCCTGCAGCCAGACGGGGAACAGACTCTTCGCAGGCAGATAGCCGGGCAGCTTGATCACACGATCCACCAGCTCGTTGCTGTTCTGCGCCAGTTGCATGGCCTGGCGCAGGTTCAGGTTGCGGGTGACACGTTCGGGGCGGTGATTGAAGTCAATGAAGAACACGCTGCCATCCATGAAGCGATCCAGATGCCAGCGTTGCTGCATCGCGCCTTCCAGCATCTCGGCGCTCAGATCCACCTGCACGATGCGGCCGTCCTTGTAGAGATTGAGCAGGGTATTGGAGTCGGAGGTGATGTAGGCCGCATTGATGGCGTTCAGGCGCACGCGGTCCTGATCCCAGTAATGCGGGTTGCGCTCCATGCGCAGACTGGCGCCGTGCACCCAGCTGGTCAGCATGAAGGGACCACTGTAGAGCATGGTGTCGGCATCGGCCCCGTAGCGCTCGCCCATCTGCCGATGGAAGGCCGCCGAAACGGGCAGGTAGGTGACGAAGGCCACCAGCTTGTCGAAATAGGCCACGGGCTGCTCGAGCTCGACCTCCAGCGTGCGGGCATCCAGGGCGCGCACCCCGACCTCGCTCACGGGAAGGCTGCCCGTGTTGGCCGCTTCGGCGTTCTTGATGGCATAGAAGATGAAGGCGTACTGGGAAGCGGTGGCAGGATCGAGCGCCGTCTTCCAGGCATACTCGAAATCCGCCGCCGTGATGGGCTCGCCATTGCTCCAGCGGGCGTTCTCGCGCAGATGGAACACGGCACGGGTGCCGTTGATTTCCCAGCGCTCGGCCAGGCCCGGCACGATCTGGGAGTTCTCGTCATAGCGCAAGAGCCCCTCCATCACATGGCCCAGCACCATGCCGCTCACCGCGTCGGTGGCCAGCATGCTGTTGAGCTGGGGCGGTTCCTCGCGCAGATAGACGGTGATTTCCTGCCGCTCGACATCCACCCCGGTCGCCGTGCCCGCGCCTCCGGCACTGGCAAGCCCCGCCAGGAAGTCCAGCAGGAACATCAGCAGCACCAGCGCCAGCACGGCAGCGCCACCAAACAGGGCGAGCGGGCGAGCGGCGGAGCGCGCGAAGCTGTCGTCTGAGGAGTGCGAATGCGGCATGGGCAGGCCTGACAAGGGATTCGCCCGCAGAATACCCCAGCCCCTTGGGAAGCGTCGATATACCGTTCATGAAATCAAAGGTCTTTAATTAGTTCTCTTTTGCAAGGTCGGAATAAGGACGAGTCCCTTGAGACCGACAGGAACCGGGCACACGGCCGTACAACTGATCAATCAATGAATGAAACCAGCACGAGCGCCGTTTAGAATGCGGCGAGATCACTGCGCAGGCCAGGAAACTCCTGTTGTTCACGCGTTGTCACCAGGCAGATGGTCTACGGAGCCAGGATCTCTATGACAGACGACGAAGCGCTGATGCAGGCCATCGTTGCCGGCGATTCCAGAGCCTATGAGGCGGCCATTCGCCAGCATCTGAAATCCATCAGCCATTTTGCCTTTCGTATGCTGGGCAACAGCAAGGACACCGAGGACATCGCTCAGGAAACCTTTCTGCGCCTGTGGACGCACGCCAGCACCTGGCAGCGCGAGAAGGCCAGTGTCAGCACCTGGCTGCACCGGATTGCACACAATCTGTGCATCGATTACCTGCGCAAGGACAAGTCCTCGCTCAGCAACGAATACGAAGACGAACACGAGGGCAGCGACCGCCCGGCGGACGCCCCCGAGAAATCGCAGCAGCTGGCGGCGCTGCAGCAGGCCCTGGACGCCCTGCCCGAGCGCCAGCGCAGCGCCATCGTGCTGAGCCACTATCACGGCTTCTCCAACAAGGAGATCGCCTCGATCATGGACATCTCGGTGGATGCCCTGGAGTCCATCCTGGCCCGTGCCAGACGAAGCTTGAAAGCGCAGTTGAAACAATGACCAGGCTCCAGCAGAGAGCCGGCATACACAACCATGAGAGTACAGAGCTGACCATGAGCATGAACATGACACCGGAACGATTCGCGCAACTCGTCGATATCCACGGCAGCCAGCCGGCGCGCTGGCCCGCGCAGGAACGTCAGGCCGCCGAAGCCTGGCAGCGCGACAACCCCGCGGCTGCAGCCCTGTGCCGCGAGTACGCGCAGCTGGAAGCGCTGTTGGATGCCCTGCCGGTGCCGCCGCTGCCCGGCCTCGAACAGCGAGTGCTGCAGCGCGCCGCCAGCCTTGCCACCGACAGCCTGCTGGATCAGGCCATGGACTGGCTGCTGCCGCGTGGCGATCGCCTGCTGGCCTGGATCTGGCGCCCGGCCCTGGTGGCCTGCCTGCCCCTGATCTGCGGCATCTACATGGCGAATTTCTTCAGCTTCGGCATCAGCGGCCCGGAAGTGGCCTGGGAAGAGGAACTGGCTCTGCTGGCTCTGAATGACTATGCGGAGATCACCGAATGAGCATCAATCGCCGGTGTGTGGTGAAGTGGGTGCTGATTGTCTCGCTTAGCCTGAATCTGCTGGTCTTCGGCGGCATCACCGCGCGCATCCTGATCGACCCGGACGGCCGTCCGCTGCCGCCGAATCTGGCCTGGATTCTCGATGATCTGGACGCCGAGACCCTGGCGCGCCTGGAGCCGAAGATGGAGGAGTACCGCGCCGCCAGTCGGCCGCTGCTGGGCGAGGTGTTTCGGGCTCAGGCCGGCGTCAATGCCTTGCTGGCTGAGGAGCCGTTGAACGTGGAGGCTCTCGACGAGGCCTTCGATGAATTGCGCGAGGTCTCCATGCGCTTTCTGGAGATCACGCAGCAGCAGACGGTGGAGATCTTCGCGCAGATCACGCCAGAGCAGCGTCTGCAGGCCATGAGTTTCATGCGCGAGCGACGCGACCCAGAGCAATCGCGCAGCCCGGACAACGAGCCCTGAGGCTCGCCTTCACTGCACCACACGGCGCAGCGTCTGCATGCCCTGCGGACTGCGCTGCACCATCACATCCGTGCCCTCGAATTCCACCGTGCTGGTGATCTCCTGCCCCATGGCATCCAGCCGGATGCTGTCGGCATCCACCCAGACATAGGGAAAGCTGATCCCGAAGGCTTCGACCGAGACTTCGGTTTCCGTGTAGGTGAGCACGATGCTCTGACCCTGGAAATCACCGGACCAGGTGCCGAGGATCAGCTCCTGCTTGCTGGGACTCGCAGTGCCGGCACAGGCGGCCAGGGCGATGCCAAGCAACACGAGAAACACGGGGCGCAGGCCCCCCCACAGGGTCGAACGGGACAGACGGGCAGACATGGCGAAAACCTATGACGTTGAACGCGCTCGCACCACCGTCCCGCATGGACAGGTGGCGTCGCGTCGGGGCAATGCTACCGGGATCGTCGACAGTGCGCATGGGAATTTCTGCTAAGCTGCCGCCTGCTATCGGCACCCCGCCGCAAGGAGCCCCCCGCATGACACTCACGCCCGGCATCTACCGCCACTACAAGGACAAGCTCTATCAGGTCTACGGTGTCGCCCGCCACAGCGAGACGGAAGAGGAACACGTGGTCTACCGGCCGCTGTATGGCGAGCGCGGGCTGTGGATACGCCCGCGCGCCATGTTCGAGGAAAGCGTCGAGGTGAATGGCCGGCGTGTTCCGCGCTTCGCCTTCGTCGAAGCGGCAGCAGCGGACGCCAGCCTCACGGATTAGGCTGTTCGCCCGCATTCACCCGACGCTGCGCCTCGCGGGCCAGCTGCTTCTCGTGCCGCCGGCGGGCGATGGTCTGGGCCATGGATTCCCCGATGTGCGGCTCGCCGCGCTCACGCGCCAGCTGCATCTGCCGCTCACGCTCGGCAAAGCGGCGCAGCTGGTCGGCATCGTGGCTGTCATGGCAGTGCGGGCAACTGATGCCATGCACATAGAAAGGCGAGGCCTTTTCCCCCTCGGTGATCGGCATGCGACACGCGTGGCATTGGTCGTAGCGGCCTTTTTCCAGCTGATGGTTCACCGTCACCCGATTGTCAAAGACGAAGCACTCCCCTTCCCACAGCGACTCTTCCTGCAGCACCTCCTCCAGATACTTCAGAATCCCGCCCTGCAGGTGATACACCTCGGCGAAGCCCTGCTGCTTCATGAAGGCTGTCGACTTCTCGCAACGGATGCCGCCAGTGCAGAACATGGCCACCTTGCGGTGCTTCTGGGGGTCGAGATGCTCCCGGGCGAACTCGGGAAACTCGCGGAAGGACGTCGTCTGCGGGTTCAGGGCATTGCGGAAGGTGCCGATCTGCACCTCGTAGTCGTTGCGGGTATCCACCAGCAGCACCTCGGGATCGCTGATCAGCGCGTTCCAGTCGGAGGGCTTCACGTAGGTGCCGACGATCTGGTTGGGGTCGATGTCTTCCACGCCCATGGTCACGATCTCTTTCTTGAGCTTGACCTTGGTGCGGTAGAAGGGATTCTCGTCGGCGTGAGACTCCTTGGCTTCCAGTGCCTGCAGGCGCGGGTCGCTGCGCAGCCAGGCCAGCACGGCGTCGATGCCTGCACGCGGCCCGGCGATGGTGCCGTTGATGCCTTCGAGCGCCAGCAGCAGGGTGCCGCGCACCTCGTTGGCGGTCATCAGATCGTGCAGGGGAGCACGCAGGGATTCAAAGTCGGGAAGGCGCACGAACTTGTAGAGCGCCGCTACAACGATAGCAGTCATGACATGTCCTCTTGCCGCCTGGATCGCAAATCCAGCGCAAATGGTTAACTAATAGCCACACGCGTGGCGCGGGCATTCTACCTCAAGTTCGACTGCAGGAGCCTGCTTGCAGGCGAACGCAGCCCTGTTCCGATCTCGATCCCGGCCCCGATCCCGGCCCCGGCCGTCGGGCTTGCCGTTCTGCGACTGACCCGCACCCCTCCCGGGTGCCCTCGCATCGCCGGGAGCCGCGGTCTCCCGGCTCACTCGGTGCGGGTCTCTTATGCCGCTGAAGGCGCTGACGGCGCCACGGGGCCTCGTTCAGTGCCAGCGAAGAATCGCTTGCAACTGCAATGGGTCAGAAGGCCTGCGCCGGCAACCACCTATTGAGCTCGAGAGAGCCCAAGATGCCGACGAACAGTTGAATTGAGGTCCCACGCCGGGTAGCGGCCGGGCAGGACCGTGAGCCGCCTGGCCGGAAAATGCTCCTGCATTTCCGGCACTCCCGCCATCCATGGCGGTTGGACGGCGGCGAGTCGAGCCCCCAGGGATGGGTTCACGGCG
>JALREE010000049.1 GCA_023256835.1 Pseudomonadales bacterium
CGATCGCATGTCTTCGACGGGCCGTCTCACAAGGTGCGCCGCGTGCTCAAGATCGCCACGGAACCGATCTCCATGGAGACGCCGATCGGCGACGACGAAGATTCGCATCTGGGGGATTTCATCGAGGACACCACGGTGGACTCACCGGTGGATTCCTCCATCGACGAGGGCCTGCGCGAAGCCACCAAGGAAGTGCTGGCGAGCCTGACGGCCCGTGAGGCCAAGGTGCTGAGAATGCGCTTCGGCATCGACATGAACACGGACCACACGCTGGAGGAAGTCGGCAAGCAGTTCGACGTCACCCGCGAGCGCATCCGTCAGATCGAAGCCAAGGCGCTGCGCAAGCTGCGTCACCCGACGCGCTCGGATCACCTGCGCAGCTTTCTGGATGATTGAGTGTGTTCGCGAGGTCGTGATTTGACTTCGCTGGTGCCTTGATCCCGGTGGCGGGGGGCGGCAGACCCGTTCTGCGGCTGCCCCGCACCGCTCCCCGGTGCCCTCGCTTCACAAAAAGCCCAAGGTCTTTTTGCTCACTCGGTGCGGGGCTTTTATGCCGCTGAACGGCTCTGCCGCCCCCCGCCCCCTCTTTCCCTGCCACACGATTGGCTTTCACCTTCGCGAACCGGGTGGGGAGGCCAAGTTGGCACTCCGATCGCAGCCCGGAGGGCCGGCGGTCAGCCGCAGAACGCTCCGACGGAGCCGCGGCGCCGACGAAATTTCCCTGACGCAGTTCGCCGGCAATACTCCACCCACCATCACAACTGCGGCGCGCTCAGCCCCTCGATGCCCACCAGCCCCAGCGTCAACAGGAAGGCCAGCTGCGGCCCCTTGTGGGAGTCCGTCGGCTCGTACCACTCCTCCGGCGCATGTTCGCCCCCGCTGCTGCCACCCCCGCCAATGGTGATGGCAGGCACGCCCAGCGACATCGGAATGTTCGAATCCGTGCTCGAGGTGCGCAGCGCCTCCAGCGGGGAATCCACCGCCTCGAAGGCCAGTGCCGCCACCTGCACCAGCGGATGTTCCGGCGCCGTGCTGCCCGTGGGCCGGTCCCCGATCAGCCGGAAATTCACCGTGATCTCGCCGTTGTTGTCCCAGCGCGCGTTCTCCTCCGCCACAGCCTGGGCCGTCACCTCCCGCACCCGCGCCTCCAGCCGCGCCAGTTCCGCCGCATCGTTGGAGCGCATGTCCAGCTCGAACATGGCATCCGCCGCGATGGAGTTGACCGAGGTGCCGCCCGTCACCGTGCCCACCGTGAAGGTGGTGCGCGGCGTCTGCGGCACCTGCAGATCCCCGATCCTGGTGATGGCCCGCCCCATGGCGTGGATGGCACTGACCATGCCGAAGGCGCTGAAGGAATGGCCGCCCGGGCCGGTGAATTCCACGGCGAAGCGGCGACTGCCGGTGCCCCCGGTGGTCATGCGCGTGAGCCCGGAACCGTCGATGGAGACGAAGCCGTCGATGTCCGGGTAGTCCCGGAAGATGGCCTTGATGCCGCGCAGGTCGCCCGGGCCTTCCTCGCCCACATTGCCCACGAAGAGGATGTCGCCCACCGTGCGGATGCCGCTGGAGGTGATGGCCTCGATCAGCGTCAACAGCGCGGTGAGCCCGCGGCCGTCATCGCTGATGCCAGGCGCGTAGTAGCGGCCGTCACGCAGCTCCACGCTGACATCGGTTTCCAGCGGGAACACCGTGTCCAGATGCGCGGCGATCACGAACAGCGGGCCGTCGCCGGTGCCGCGCAGCAGGCCCACGGCATTGCCCTCGGCGTCGATGAAGGCATCGGGCAGGCCGCGCTGGCGCATCTGCTGAACGTAGTACTCCGCACGCCGCTGCTCGCCGAAGGGCGGCGCGGGAATCTCGGTGATGCGCACCTGCTCGGCCAGAGTCTCGGGTTCCGCGGCCGCGATCTGCTCGAGAGTGGTCTGCACGCGCGGGTCGGCGGCCACGAGGGCGAACTGGGCCGCCACTTCGTCGTTCACGCTGACCGGCCCGGCGGACTGGGCGTGCGCGTTGTTCAGGCCAAGGGCCAGAAGCAGAGCGGCGAGGCAGGAGCTGCGAAGGTTCGCTTGCAAGCAAGCTCCCACAATCCTGCCGTAGGAGCCTGCTTGCAGGCGAACTGAGCAATGCCTGCCGTAGGAGCCTGCTTGCAGGCGAACCAAGCAATCCCTGTAGGAGCCTGCTTGCAGGCGAAAGAACTGGCGGACTACGGCAAACATGGGCGCTCCTTGAGCAACAGTGGCCAGCCCGGATTGTACCCGACACCGCCCGCCTGGGAACCCGTCACCTGCCAGCGGCCATGCTCCGGTTCAGCTGGCAGCGCGTTTCCTGCTACCCTTGCCGCTCCCGACACCACCCCGGAACCGACTGCCCCATGTCCGAGCACACCCCCGCCTCCCACGCCCTGCGCAGCGACATCGAAGGCCTGCGCGCCGTGGCCGTGCTGCTGGTGATTCTCTATCACTACCAGGTGCCCGGCATCAGCGGCGGCTTCGCGGGCGTGGACGTGTTCTTCGTCATCTCCGGCTTCGTCATCACCCAGCTGCTGGCCCGCGCCATGACGGCGGGCACGTTTCGCTTCAGCGCGTTCTATGCCCGGCGTCTGCGCCGCCTGGTGCCGGCCTTTCTGGTGGTGTGCACCGGCAGCCTGCTGCTGATCTCGCCCTTCTACCTGGACGATGATTACTACTTGTTCGCCAAGAGCGCCCTGGCCTCGCTGCTGGGGGTGAGCAATGTCTATTACCACGGCGAGCTGAGTCAGTATTTCGCGCCCGAGGCGCAGACGCTCACGCTGCTGCACACCTGGTCGCTGGCCGTGGAAGAGCAGTTCTACCTGCTGTGGCCCGCCCTGCTGCTGGGCCTGTGGAAGCTGTGCGCCGGGCGGCCCGCGCTCTGGGCCTTCGTCCTGCTCTGGGCCGCCTGCTTCGCGCTGTCGGTGGTGATGGCCGAGAACGCCCTTGCGGCGGCCTATTACCTGCTGCCGGCCCGCGCCTTCGAACTGCTGCTGGGCGCCGGCGTGGCGCTCTACGGCGCCCGGGCCACTGCCCTGAGCCGCGTGCAGGCGCAGGCGCTGGCCATGGCTGGGCTGCTGCTCATCGCCGCCACTGCCCTGCTGCTGGACGCCGAGGCCCACTTCCCGGGCTACAACGCGCTGTGGCCCACCGCCGGCAGCGCCATGATCCTGCTGGCCGGCATGCATCACGCCGACACCGCCGTGGCGCGCCTGCTCAGCCTGCGTCAGCTGGTGCTGCTGGGCGGGCTGTCGTATTCGCTGTACCTGTGGCACTGGCCGCCCGTGGCCCTGCTGCACTACCAGCTCATCGAGCTGACCTGGCCGCTGCGCGCGGGCCTGTTCGCTGCCGCGCTCGGGCTGTCCTGGCTCACCTT
>JALREE010000189.1 GCA_023256835.1 Pseudomonadales bacterium
GAAGGCTGGCGCACCGGCTGGCCGGCAGCAACATCGCGCACCGGCTGACGACCTGAGCGACGTTTTCTGATCGTCGGCTGTGAACGCGCTAGAAGCCTTCCGCGCTGCTGCTGGTGCGTTGGCATGGACAAGGACCAGGAAACGCGCCTGAGGCCGTTTTGAGGGCTTGCAGGGGCATCGGCAGTAATGCACCTTGCCTGATGATTTCGGAAAACCTTTTTGACCTGGAGGCGTGAGATGGGCGGTTTCGGCAGTGGTCGCAAGTGGGGCAAGACATGCACCGAGGACATGCAGGGCTTGGACGTTCGGCGCTTGCAGCGTGCTGGACGCCTGGAGCCTGGATCGTCCTGTAGCTGGCAGTGGTCGCGTCGCGGTGAAGTGGTCGCGTCCATCGTCGTGCAGGCCGAGGCTGACCGGGTTGTGCTGGCTTACCGGCAGCGCGATCAGGGCGACGAGTGGAAGGACATGCGCTATCCGGTCTACCTGGAGCGGACGCCCTGCACGTTCGGCGGAGAGCGCCTGTGGTGGCGCTGCCCTGCTGTCGGCTGTGGCCGGCGCTGCGCGGTGCTGTACGGCGGTGCAGTCTTTGCCTGCCGGCACTGTCACCAGCTGGCGTACCGAGTGCAGCGTGAGACTGCCGACGACCGCGCTGGCCGTCGCGCCGGCAAGATCAGGGCCCGGCTGGGCTGGGAGCCTGGAATCCTGAACCCGGCAGGCGGCAAGCCACGGTACATGCGCTGGAAAACGTATTGGAGGCTTCGCGCCGAGCATGACACCAATGTCCTTCAGTCTCTGGCGGGCATCGCGCAACGGTTCAATCTGCCCTGTGGCCGTGACCTACTCTGACGCCGACAACGTGCTGCGCTGGACCGCTGAACGCCTGCTGGCAGACGATCAGCCGGCCTATGGCTCGATCCACCAGGGCGACGATCCGCCCGAGCCGCCGACCAGGAAGGGCACTGCCTACACCCTGCCGCGCCGCCGCTATGTGCTGGACTGGCGCAAAGCCTGTTCTGGTGGCGGTGACTGAGCCGCCCCCCCAATGGCTGAGATGCGCGACCAGGGCGAGGACTGGACGTAGATCATCGGCCGAGTTTTCGGCCAATCTGCCGACCGCTACCCCCCAGGGCATCCGGCCATGCTGGCAAGTGCATCTGATCGTGCTGGAAGGGGCTGTTCCCCTATGTATGCCGAAAGTTCGAGTGCGGATAACAGTAATTATCAGAACTGGGAAACGCCGCAGCAGGCCCCTGTGATCGACCTGTTGGGTAAAAGTGAAAAATGGACGCACGTCATCGGCGACAATACGACCCAGGCATACCCCAGTCTTTGAGGTAGGGCCGAAAAAAATGGGGCGGTGCGACTCCTACATCGCACCGGCCCCGTGTGTCCCGCAACCCAGCTACGAATCGAAAGGACGTTCAGGCGGCAGTTTACCAGTTAGATATCTTTTCAAGCCGATTCCCTGCCCAACTCGGGCGGAATTTGGGCTGACCGTCTGAGGGTCCCGAGGTTCGTTCCCCACCATGAGGAACGGCCCATGCAGGCCCAGCACCAAGACCACACCCACCCCACTCCAGCCGGCGTCTACTCTGAGACGAGCAACGACCTGCGCGCTGCTTTCCGCGTAGCAACCCACACCCTGCGACTCTGGGAGCTGCAAGGCAAGCTGCCGCCCGCCATCAAGGTCGGACGCCGCAAGCTGTGGCCTGCCGGCACCATCGAGCGCCTGATGGCCGAAGCGACCCGTCAGGCGGCAGTGGCCGCTTCCTGTGAGCAGCAGGAAGGCGGTGCGCAATGCTGAACATCACCATAGCCCGCCTGCGCTCCATAGCCCTTGCTTTTTGGCTTGCCAGCCCGTCGCGCTGGCGCTGGTTTCGGAGGGACGCCCAATGAAAAAGCCCGCCGACACTTTCATGCCGACGAGCCTCCGGGATGGGGCTGATTCTACCGACCGGCACCTGCCCGAACAACTGTCCTTCCTGCCGCCGCCGCCGTTCAACCCGACTTGGCCGACGCCCAACACCCGCGACGCTCTGGCGCTTCAGCTGTTCCTCGACGGCCAGCGTCTCGACGCCGAAGACTTTCACGCCGTTTCAGGCAGCTGGCGGCTGGCCGACTCGGTGTTCCAGCTCAAGGCCCGAGGTTGGCCGCTTGAGAGCGTGGACGCCGCCGCACCGACTGAAGCCTGCCCGCATCGCACGATCAGCATCTACTTCCTGCCCGCCCGCTTCATTGCCGAGGCCGCGATTCTGAAAGGCGGTCTGCAATGACCAGCAACACCTTCCCCGACATTGACGAACCCGTCACCGCCAAGGACACAGCCACCCGAGACGCTGAAAAGCTGCTGGTCGGCTACGCGGTGCACAACCTGTCTGCGCTCGAGCACGCCGACAGCCTGCGAGAGCATCACTTCCTCGACGACGACCTGCGGACGGTGTTCCGCCGCCTGCTGGCCGAACGTGCTGCCGGCTGTGTCGAGACAGATCCCGCCCTGGTCGGCCTGACGGACGTTGCAAGCCCTGCCGAGCTGGAGCGTTTCGAGAAGCTGGCACCCAGCATCAAGCCCGACCGCATCAAGGCCCTGGCCCGCAAGGTGATTGAGGGCTGGCAGGGTCGAGAGCTACGCCGCAGCATGAACGTGCTTGGATTCGACGACGGCCCTGTCTCAGACCGGATCGAGGCCGCACGACGCCGGCTAGATCACATTGCTGGCGCTGTTCCTGGTCGAGCTGCTGGCAGTCCTTTCGCTGTCATCCCAGTTACCGGCCTGCAAGACCAGGAAGCGCCGACCTTCATCTGGGATGGCCTGATCCCCGCGAATCATGTCACGCTGCTGGCCGCGCATGGTGGCACCGGCAAGTCACTGGTGGCATTGCTGCTGGCCGTTTGCGTGGCGATGGAGCTGCCGCTGTTCGACGTGCCGACTCGGCAAGGCCCTGTGGTGTTCTTCAGCGGCGAGGACGACGCCGGCACGATCAGGCATCGCCTGGGCTTCATCTGCGACCGCCTGGGCATCGACTCTGCCGACCTGGAGGGCAAGCTGCACCTGATCGACGCGACCGCCCATGACCCGGTGCTGTACGCCCAGCAGGACCGCGGCAAGAGTGGCACGACGCCGACATACGACGCCTTGCGCGCCTACGTCCTCGAGGTCAAGCCTGTGCTGCTGATCCT
>JALREE010000196.1 GCA_023256835.1 Pseudomonadales bacterium
GCCACTGCCCGCGGCCGTCATAGCCGCCGCGGCGCTGCTTCAGCAGGAACTCGCCGCCAAGCGTCCGGCGCAGGCTGTCGAGATCCGCCTCCGCGGCCACCGGGCACCAGGGCGCGGTGGGCAGACCAAGCTCGTCGAACAAAGCCTTCTGCGACTGCCGGTCGGCCAGCGCGGCGAAGGCGGCGGCATTGCGCCAGCGCGGATGCGCCAGCAGGGCCCGTGTGCACTGCGTGTCCGGCCAGTGTTCGCGTTCGGCGGTGATGCACAGCGGGTCGGCGAACGCCAGCCGCTCTCCCGCCTCGATGTCGGCCGGATCCACCAAACGTACCGGGATGCCGAGACGGCGCCCCGCATCCTTCAGCATGCCGCCCAGCTGACCGTCCCCCAGCACCCAGACCTCGCTCACGGTGTGAGCACCAGCGGCTGGGTGTCGTTCATCACACGGGAGGTCTGCTGCTCGCGCCAGGTGTTCAGGCGCATGCGCAGGGCGACATCGTGCAGGGCCAG
This sequence comes from Pseudomonadales bacterium, assembly GCA_023256835.1. Taxonomy (GTDB): domain Bacteria; phylum Pseudomonadota; class Gammaproteobacteria; order Pseudomonadales; family Pseudohongiellaceae; genus UBA5078. The sequence continues at coordinate 508 of JALREE010000196.1, forward strand.
GATCTGCGCGGCCAGCAGGCCGGCATTGGCTGCCCCGCCGGTGCCGATGGCGAGCGTGCCCACAGCGACGCCGCGGGGCATCTGCACGATGGACAGCAGGCTGTCGAGGCCGTTGAGCGCCTTGCTCTGCACCGGCACGCCCAGCACGGGCAGCGGGGTGCAGGCGGCGACCATGCCCGGCAGGTGGGCTGCACCGCCGGCGCCGGCGATGATCACCTGCACCCCGGCAGCCGCGGCACCCGAGGCGAAGTGAAACAGCTTCTGCGGCGTGCGGTGGGCTGAAACCACCTCGGCACTCCAGCCCACTTGCAGCTCATCCAGCAGGACGGCGGCGGCGGACAGGGTCTCCCAGTCATTGCGGGAACCCATGACGATGGCAATGCGTTCAGACATGTCGATCTCCTTGAAAAGAATCAGGCAACAGCTTGCAGCCACTGGTGGTAGAGGGGAATCCCCAGCAGCACGTTGAATGGGAAGGTGACCCCCAGCGCCGCCAGCATGGCGAGGCCGGCATTGGCCTCGGGCATGGCCTTGCGCACGATCGCCGGCGCGGCGATGTAGGAGGCACTGGCAAACAGCGTGGTCAGCACCAGCGCACTGCCTGCGGGCAGCTCCAGCAGCAGGGTCACGGCGATGCCGCCCCAGGCCAGCCCCGGCGGCGCGAGCGCGGCGAACACCAGCACGCGCCAGTGCTGCAGCGGCAGCGGGCGGCAGACAGTGGCGGTGCAGATGCCCATCTCCAGCAGGAACAGGGCGAGGAAAGTCTGGAAGCCGCCGATCAGAGCCGACTCGATGGGGGCGAGGCCGACCGGCCCGTAGGCCCAGCCCAGCAGGATGCCACCGCACAGCAGCAGCACCCCGCGATTGGTCAGCGCTTCATGCCAGACGCTGCCCGAGCTCGTCTTCTGCACGCTGTGGCGGCGATGGAACAGCAGCATGGCCACGATGCCAGGCAGTTCGAGCACCACCAGGTAGAGGCTGGTCTCGGGCAGCAAGGGCAATGCGCGGGTGTCGGCGAAGGCCACGGCGACGGCGAAGGTGGCCGCACTCACCGAGCCGTAGTGGGCGGCGACGCTGGCCGCATCGGCCTGCCCCAGGCGCACCACGCGGCGCAGCAGAGGGTAAAGCAGCAGAGGAATCAGCACCCCGCACAGGGCGATCAGGGCCAGATCCCCCACCCGCACACTGCCGGTGTGGCTGTGCAGGGCGAGGCCGCCCTTGATGCCCAGCGCGAGCATCAACAGGATGGTCAGGGTTTCATAGATGGCGCCAGGCACCTTGAGGTCAGACTTGAGCAGGCCCGCGACAAGGCCGAGGGCGAAGAATGCGATGACGATATCGGGCATGGGTCGTACCGGTGGTTTGAGCGGTGGCGATTCTGGGGAGGTCGACGTATATTTTCCAATAAATGTTTTTGCAGAATGCCATTGATCATTCTCTATGGAGCGCCCCATGAACATCCGCCATCTCAGCGTCCGCCAGCTGCAGGTCTTCGTCGCCGCCGTCCGCGCCGGCAATCTGTCCGCCACCGCCCGTGAACTGCATCTGACCCAGCCCACCGTGTCCCTGCAGATCAAGCGCCTCAGCGAAGTGCTGGGCGAAAAGCTGCTGGAGCAGCGCGAAGGCCGGCTGCTGCCGACCGACGCCGGGGTGGCGCTGCATGACGCCGCCAGCGATGTGCTGACGCGGCTGGAGGAACTGCGCAGCACCCTGGACAGAGTGCGCTCCGGCGAAGCCGGCCACATCAGCATCGGGCTGGTGACCACGGCCAAGTATGTGGTGCCGCGCATCCTCGGGGCCTTCGCACGGCTCTACCCGCAGGTGCAGATCACCCTGAACATCGGCAACCGCGCCCATGTGCTGCAGCGCTTCCTGCAGCAGGCCGATGACCTCTACCTGTTCAGCCACCCGCCCAGCGGCCAGCATGTCAGTGCCACCCGCATCATCAAGAACCCGCTGCAGATCATCGCGCCGCCGGACCACTGGGCGGCCGGCCGCAGCGCCCTGCGCTTCGAGGAACTGCTGGGCGAGCGCTTCCTGATCCGCGAACCGGGCTCGGCCACCCGCATGATGTTCGAGGCCTGGCTCAGCCAGGAGGGCCTGGCGTTGCGCCAGACCCTGCAGATCGAGAGCAACGAGGCCATCCGCCTCAGCGTCGCGTCCGGGCTGGGACTGTCCGTGATCTCCGAGCACACGCTGCAGGAAGGCCGGGAGAACTTCGCCGTGCTGCAGGTGGCGGGCTTTCCGCTGCACAGCCACTGGTACCTGGTGGAGCACGAGGGTCGGCGCCTGTCCCATGCCGCCCAGCGTCTGCGCCAGTTCATCGGCGCGCATCTGCAGGACTGCATCAGAACCGACTGGATCGCCGATGCGTATACGCCTGGCAAGCCCCTCTTGCAGGCACCCCCGACACCATGATGACACCCGACTCCCCGCTTGCCCTGGCCAGAATCGACGCCGCCCTGCGCAATCAGTTCGTGGCCGATGCACTGGCCCTGCCCGTGCACTGGTACTACAACCCGACCGACATCGACCGCGCCTTTCCCGGCGGCATCCAGGGTCTGGAGCCCGCACCGGTCCGACATCCATCGTCCATCATGCCACTGCATTCCACCCAGCACGGTGGGCGCGGCGCCCAGGGCGGGCAGCGCGAAATCGTGGGCGAGGTTATTCTCAAGGGGCGCCGGCAGTACTGGGGCGTGCCGGGCATGCATTACCACCAGGGCATGCAGGCCGGCGAGACCACGCTGAACGCGCAGTGCACGCGGGTGCTGCTGCGCCGCCTGGCGGCCGACGGCGGACGTTACGAGGCAGCGCACTACCTCGACGACTACATCGCCTTCATGACCGCCGAGCCGCCGCTGCACAACGACACGTATGCCGAGTCCTGGCACCGCGGCTTCTTCGCCAATCTGCAGCGCGGCCTGCCGCCCGAGCACTGCGGCGCGCAGACCCACGACACAGCCTCGGTGGGCGGGCTGGTCAGTATCGCCGCCCTGTTCCTGGTGCTGCGCTGCCATGGCGCCACGCTTGACGCGGCCCGGGCCAGCTGCCGCCAGCACCTGTTCCTGAGCCATCCCGACGAATCCCTCGACAAGGTCTGCGATGACTACGTGTCACTGCTCGACGCCCTGCTGCTGCGCGACGCCGCCACCGACGCGGGCACGCTGCTGCAGGCGACGGCACGCCGCAGCCGGCGCCTGGATCTCGCGGCCCTGGTGGCCAAGGGCCGTGACGACCGCGACATCGTCGGCCGCGTGTTCTCCAGCGCCTGCTACATCACTGACTCCTGGCCGGCCATCCTCTATCTGACGTACAAGTACCGCGACAACCCCCGCGCCGGCCTGCTGGCCAATGCCAATGTCGGGGGCGACAACGTGCACCGGGGCGCGGTGCTGGGCGTCTTGTTCGGACTGATTCACGCACGGGCGCA
>JALREE010000200.1 GCA_023256835.1 Pseudomonadales bacterium
CAACGACTTCCTGCTGCACCCGCCGCGTCCCGATGTCACCGGGGATCGCGATGTCACCAGCGCCTTCGCCGAGCTGATGATGCCGCTGGTCGACGAAGACGCCGACATGGCCCTGCTCAAGCGTCTGGAGCTGAGTCTGTCTGCTCGCAGTGAGCGCTACAGCGATTTCGGCAGCACCACCAAGCCGAAGATCGGCCTGAACTGGAAGCCTGCCGAATGGCTGATGCTGCGCGCCTCCTACAATGAGGGCTTCATGGCACCGAGCCTGGCCGCGCTGTATACCAGCCCGCGCTGGACGATCACGGCCGGCGCCGGGGACACGGACCCGTACCGCAATCCCGCCTTGAACGAAGGCCCCTACGTGATGCGCACCTACTTTGGCGGCAATCCGGACCTGCAGCCGCAGGAGTCCAAGGGCGACACCTATGGCTTCGTGATCGACGTGCCCTTCGTCGAAGGCCTGAGCGTGAATTCCGATTGGTGGCGCATTCGCCGCAGCGATCTTCTTGGTCAGCGCAGCGTGGCCCAGATCAACGAGAGCGACGTGGCACTGCTCACGGCCTACACCCAGCAGCAGCTCGCCGCCGGTGTCGCCATCGGCAACATCGACCTGGGCAGTGGCACGGCGAACTACAAGGGCGACCCGGATGTCGAGCGTTACCCGCTGACCGCCGAGGACCGTGCCTCCTTCGCCGCCTACAATGCCGCGAACCCGGGCAAGCCGGTGGCGGCAGCAGGGCGAACCTTCTCACGCAACCAGCCGTTCCTGAATCTTTCCTCCAGCGAGCACAGCGGCGTGGATTTCGGGCTGCGTTACGAGCTGCGTGACCTGCCCATCGGCGACCTGGTGTTCAGCACTGAATGGGCGTATCTGGATACGGCCGAGACCACGCTCGCGCCGGCGAACGTGGCGCCCACGGTCAGCGATCTGCTGTTCGCTTCGGGCGCTGCCGAATGGCGCAGCACCAGCAATCTGTTCTGGCGCAAGGATCAGTGGAATGCCGGTCTGGGCATCTACCATGTGGGCGAGACTCATGACGCGGGCGCGACGACCACGCAGGCCGTCTGGGACAGCCTGGGTCAGCCGAGCTACATCGAGCCGTTCTTCACCCAGGGACGCACCATCTATCGCCGCGTGGTGGACAGCTTCGTGACTTACAACCTCTCGCTGGGCTACGAGTTCGACGGCGCGAGCAATGCACTGCTGCGCGATACCCGTGTGCGCTTCGGTGTGATCAACGTGACCGACGAGGAGCCGCCGCTGGCCGCCGAGAGTTTCGGCTATGATCCTTCCGTCAGTCAGTCTCTGCTGTCCGGCCGCAGCTGGAATCTGCAGATCACCAAGAGGTTTTGATCATGGCAAGTCTGTCTCGTCGAACACTGCTCAAGGGCATTGCCGCCACGGCGGGCGTCGCAGCGGCCAGTCTGGCCGGACGTGCGCTGGCGGCGGAACAGGGCAATGAGGCCCTGCGCAACGCCTACCGCGACTGGCTGGCCTCGCTGCCCGCCGCGCCGGCGCCCGAGCTCACCCGTCATGGCTTGGTGGCCACCGAGCTTGCGCGCTGGCGCGTGCTGGAGGCGAACCAGGGCGTGGCGGTGGATGCCGAGCACTTCTACGGCATCGGCAATCACGCGCTGGTCAAGCACCGCAAGGACACGGGTGAGCGCGTGGCGCACTGGTTCGGCCCGCGCAACGGAGCCATCATCCACCTGAATTCCGGCTGGCTGGACGGCGACCGGCTCGTGCTGTCGCATTCCAATTTCCCGCAGCTGCCCATGGCCAGTTCGCTGGAAACCTATGACGCCCGCACGCTGCAGCCGCTGGCGAGTCATGCCCTGGGAATGCGCCTGGGCTCGCTGACCTGGGCCGTGCGCCGCGACGG
>JALREE010000271.1 GCA_023256835.1 Pseudomonadales bacterium
CGCGTCGCGGCAGCCTCCTCGGGCCCCCTCGCCGTAGCCGAGGCTCGCCTTACCGAGTCCGTGGGTTCTGTCCTGGCCCGACCGATCGTCGCGCTCACCGACCTCCCGCCATTCGCGAGCGCGGCGATGGACGGGTACGCCGTCCGGGGCGACGGGCCCTGGCGGATCTCCGAGGAGAATCCCCAACTGGCCGGCCAGGCACCCTCGGCCGCACTGGACGAGCAGGAGAAGAACGGCATTCTGGATCGCCTGGTTGCCGAGAAGAAATCCGGCAAGCCGAATGTGCAGCGCTTCAAGGGGCTCGGCGAGATGAACCCGCTGCAGCTGCGCGAGACCACGATGAACCGTGACACCCGGCGCCTCGTGCAGCTCACGCTCGATGATGCGCAGCCGCAGCACAATGCCGACGAGATGCTCGACATGCTGCTGGCGAAGAAGCGTGCACCCGACCGCAAGGAATGGCTGGAGCAGAGCGGCAATCTGGCGGACATCGCCGAGTAGCAAGCCCACGACACATTGACTGGAAAGATCGAGCCCCATGACTCAGAACATCACAGTGAACGAAGACGGCGTCGAACAGATTCCCCTGGCCAGCTACACCCAGCAGGCCTATCTGAATTATTCGATGTATGTCATCAACGACCGCGCCTTGCCGCATATCGGCGATGGTCTCAAGCCGGTGCAGCGGCGCATCGTCTACGCCATGTCCGAACTGGGTCTGCGCTCCACCGCCAAGTTCAAGAAGTCCGCGCGCACCATCGGCGACGTGATCGGCAAGTTCCACCCGCACGGCGATTCGGCCTGCTACGAAGCCATGGTGCTGATGGCACAGCCCTTCAGCTACCGGTATCCGCTGGTGGACGGGCAGGGCAACTGGGGCTCGCCGGACGATCCCAAGTCCTTCGCCGCCATGCGTTACACCGAGTCGCGCCTGCGCAAGTACGCCGATCTGCTGCTGTCCGAACTGGAACAGGGCACGGTGGACTGGAAACTGAATTTCGACGGCACGCTGGAAGAGCCGCAGATCCTGCCGGCACGCCTGCCCAATGTGCTGCTCAACGGTGGCAGTGGCATCGCCGTGGGCATGGCCACCGACATTCCGCCGCACAATCTGCGCGAAGTAGCGGCGGCCTGCATTCACCTGCTGGAAGCGCCCTCCGCCAGCGTGGCCGACCTGCTGACTCACATCAAGGGGCCGGACTTCCCCACGGCGGCGGAGATCATCAGCCCCGCGGCCGAGATCCAGGCCCTGTACGACACCGGTCGCGGCTCCATCAAGGCGCGCGCGGTGTATCACCTGGAAAGCGGCGACATCGTCATCACCGCGCTGCCCTGGCAGGTCTCCGGGGCCAAGGTGCTGGAGCAGATCGCCGCGCAGATGCAGAAGAAGAAACTGCCCATGGTGGTGGACCTGCGCGACGAATCCGATCACGAGAACCCCACCCGCATCGTCATCGTGCCGCGCTCCAACCGCATCGATGCCGACGCGTTGATGCTGCATCTGTTCGCCACCACCGATCTGGAACGCACCTACCGCGTCAACTTCAACATGATCGGCAGCAACGGACGTCCCCAGGTGAAGGACCTGCGCAGCCTGCTCGCCGAATGGCTGGAGTTCCGCACCCAGACGGTGCGCCGTCGTCTGCAGAACCGGCTCGATCGCATCCTGCAGCGCCTGCACATCCTGGAAGGCCTGCTCACGGCCTTCCTCAACATCGACGAGGTCATCCACATCATCCGCACCGAGGACAAGCCGCGCCCCGTGCTGATGGCGCGCTTCGGGCTGTCCGAAGTGCAGGCCGAAGCCATTCTGGAACTCAAGCTGCGCCATCTGGCGAAGCTCGAGGAAGTGAAGATCCGCGCCGAGCAGCAGGAGCTGGATGCCGAGCGCGAGCGCCTGGAGCAGACCCTCGGTTCCGCCGCGCGCTTGAAGACACTGATCCGCAAGGAGATTGCCCAGGACGCCGAGGACTTCGGTGACGCACGCTGTTCGCCCATCGTCGCGCGGCCGGAGGCCAGTGCCTTCAGCGAGACGGAACTGATGTCCACCGAGCCCGTCACCGTGGTGCTCTCGGCGCGGGGCTGGGCGCGTGCGGCCAAGGGCCACGACCTCGATCCCGCCAGCCTGCAGTACAAGGCCGGCGACGAATTCAAGTTTGCCGCCAAGGGGCGCAGCAATCAGAATGCGATCTTCATCGACTCCACCGGGCGCACCTATTCGCTGCCCTCGCACACGCTGCCCTCCGCTCGCGGTCAGGGCGAACCGCTGACCGGGCGGCTCACGCCGGAATCCGGTGCCACTTTCGAAGGCGTGCTGATGGCGGACGATGCCCAGCGTGTGTTGCTGGCCAGTGATGCCGGCTACGGTTTCGTGGCGAAGGTGGAAGACCTGCAGAGCAAGAACAAGTCGGGCAAGAGCGTGCTCAAGCTGCCGTCCGGTGCCCGGGTGCTGCCGCCGCTGCTGGTGGGGGATTACACCCAGGATCTGGTCGTGGCCATCAGCAACGAGGGCCGCATGCTCATGTTTGCCATGGCCGAGCTGCCGGAGCTGCCGCGCGGCAAGGGCAACAAGATCCTCAGCATTCCGTCGGCCCGCGCCAGCGAGCGGCAGGAATACGTCGTGGCCCTGTGCGTGCTCGGCCCGCGCGACACCCTGGTGGTGCACGCCGGTCGGCGCCACCTGAGCATGAAGCCCGCCGACCTGGAGCATTACCGGGGCGAGCGGGGCCGTCGCGGGAACAAGCTGCCACGCGGCTTCCAGAACGTCGACCGGGTTGAGGTCAGCACGCAGGGCTGATCCCACCTCCACTGCGCCCGGGGAGCGCACACGCAATGAAGCGGACAGCGATGACATGGATGCTCGGACTCGTGGCCGCACTGCTGTGGCCAGCGCTGGCGTTCGCCCAGCCGGCAGAGAAGGTGGTGTTGCAGCTGAAGTAGGAACACGAGTTCCAGTTCGCCGGCTACTACGCCGCGCTGTGGCAGGGCTATTACGCCGAGGAAGGGCTGGGCGTGGAGCTGCGCTCGGCCATCACGCCCGAGAGGCAGTTCCTGGCGTCGGATGCACAGGTGCGCTCCGGCGTGGCAAGGACTTCGTGGTGCTCAGCACCATCTTCCAGCGCTCACCCGTGGCCGTGTTCAGTCTCGAAAACCAGCCCATGACCTCGCTGCTGCAGCTCAGTCAGCTGCGTCTTGCCGCCGTCACCGACGATTTCACCCTCTCCCAGGTGCTGGCCCTGTTCATGGAGGCTGGCGTGGACCCGAACAGCGTGCGCTTCGTGGATGTGCCTACCAGCGTCGATTCGCGGGTGGAAGGCAGCGTGGATGCCGTGGTCACCTATGACGTCTCGGCCCAGTATCGCGCCCAGGAGCTGGCGGTGCGCCTGAACATGCTGCACCCCGCCGACCATGGCATCAATTTCTACGGCGACGCCCTCTACACCACGCAGCGCCTGCTGGAGGAAGACCCGGACAAGGTGGCGCGCTTCGTGCGGGCGAGTCTGCGTGGCTGGGAGTTTGCGGTCGCCAATCCCGAGGCCGTGGCCTCGCGCATTTCCAGCCTGCCCCGCTACAAGTATCTGTACAGCGATTTCGCCGGCTACAACCGTTTCTTTGCGCAGCGCATCGACGACTACCTGCTCACCCAGGGGGTGCCGCTGGGGCACAACCAGCTGGAACGCTGGGAGCACGCCTTTTTCCTGCTGCAGCAGCTGGGTCTGATCGCCGTTCCCTTCGCGGTGGAGGACCTCGTGCAGCAGGCCACCGCTACCGAGACGACGAGCAACGCCGCGACGACGCTGCGCAGTGTCGGTGTCGTGCTGGGGCTCGCACTGCTGGCCCTGGCGGTGGCGCTCTACTTCATCCGCTCCTTTCACTGGCGCCTTTTCGTGGCGGCGCCCATCTTTTTCCTGGCCCTGCAGCAGATGGGTGAACTGCGTCTGCGCAATGTACTGCTGGAACTGGAACGCGTGCAGGTGTTCGAGAACCTCAGCTCTGTGCGCTATCAGCTGGAGAGCGCGCTTTCCAACAGTCTGTCTCTGGTCAACGGCCTCGGGGCCTTCATTGCCAGCAATCCCGATTTCACCCAGCTCGATTACGACACCTACGCGGCCACGGTGCTGATGCGCGAGCCGGCCCTGATCAATCTGGCCGCCGCCCCTGGCCTGGTGGTGCGCCATGTCTACCCCATCGAAGGCACTGAGGAAGTGCTGGGGCTGGACTTCAACACCTTCGAGCCGCAACGCGCCGCCGTGCAGCGCGTCGTGCGCACCGGCAGCATGGTGGTGGCAGGACCGGTCGATCTGGTGCAGGGAGGCAGCGGCTTCGTCGCGCGCTCGCCGGTCTACATCAACGAGGCGGATGGCTCCCGGCGCCTGTGGGGCATTGTCTCGGCACCCATTTCCGTGGCCTCGCTCTATGCCGACACCGATCTCTTCGATCCGGGCACGGGTCTCGAGATCGCCATTCGTGGCCGTGATGGACTCGGCCCCCAGGGCGAGGTTTTCTTCGGCGATGCTGCCGTGTTCAGCAATCCGCGCACGGTGACGGTGCCCGTAGTGGTGGGCGGCGGCTCCTGGCAGATTGGTGCCTATGCGCTGGCCGACAGCCGCGAAGGCAATGCCGCCATTCTCGCGCTGCGGGTGACCTGTCTGCTGCTGGCCCTGTTGTGCATGCTTGCGGTGTCGCTGCGGCAGCGCGCGCTGCGCAAGGAGCACGCCTACGAGCAGCGTATTTTCCGGAACGAACAGTTTCTGCGTGAAGTGGAAACGGTGTCGCGCGTCGGTGGCTGGCGACTGCGAGCGGATGGGCACTTCTCCGAGGTCTCCGAGCAGTTCCGTCACATCATGGGTGTGACACAGGAGAGCGAGCCGCTGTCACTGGAGCGCCTGTGCGCCCATTTCAATGACGAGAGCGGTCGCCTGCTCCGGCGCCTGGTGGAACGCGCCTTGCAACGCTCGCTGAATTTCGATACCGAGCTGCGCCTGCTGCGCCGCGATGACAGCGAACTGTGGCTGCACATCCGAGGCGAGATCATCCGTCACAGTGCCGAGAACCGGGAACTGGTGGGCGCGATCCAGGACATCACCAAGGCCAAGAAGGCCGACTCGCTCATCGAGTACCAGGCCAATTACGAAGCGCTGACCGGGCTCGCCAATCGCACACTGTTCCGCGACCGTCTCGCCCATGCACTCGCAGCGGCCAGACGTACCAGCACCAAGCTCGCAGTGGTGTTCATCGATCTCGACAACTTCAAGTCGGTGAACGACAACCTCGGCCATGACGCGGGCGACGAGGTGCTGGTGGAAGCGGCAAGGCGCATTCGCAGCTGTGTGCGTGAAGTCGACACGGTGGCGCGCTACAGCGGCGATGAATTCGTCGTGGTGATTCGCGACGTGTTCACCGAGTCTTCCGTGGGGCGCATCGTCGACAACATCGTGGCCACCGTGGCGAAGCCCTACGCGGTGAGCACGCATCAGATCTACTGCGGCGCCAGTGTCGGCATCTCCTTTTACCCCGATGATGCAACGGACGGCGACACGCTCATCATCAAGGCCGACCAGGCCATGTACGAAGTGAAGAAGTCCGGTCGCAACGGCTGGCTGTTCTACACCGACGAAATGCAGAAGAAATCCGAGCGCCGTCACGATCTCTACACGCAATTGGTGGAAGCCTTGAAAGCCGGTGCGTTGAGCGTGCATTACCAGCCCATTCATTCGCTGCGCGAGAGCCGCATCGTGGGTTGTGAGGCGCTGGTGCGCTGGCAATTGGCTGATGGCAGTTTCGTGCCGCCGGATGACTTCATCCCGCTGGCCGAGGAAAGCGGACTCGTGCTTGCCATTGATCTGCTGGTGCTGCGCACGGCCCGCGCATTTCTCGGCGCGCTCAACGAGAAGTTCCGGCAGAACCTGGGTCTGTCCGTGAATGTCTCGACGCGATTGCTGTACATGCGTGATGAATCCGCGCAGGAATGGTTCCGACTCATCAAGACGCCGGGCAATGTGCCGCTCACCGTCGAGATCACCGAGCGAGTGCTCGTCGAGGATGCTGCCCGCGCATTGAAGCTGCTCGACGAACTCAGTTCCGCCGGCGTGCACATCAGCATCGATGATTTCGGTACGGGCTATTCCGGTCTGAGCTATTTGTCGCGCTTCCCCGTGCACGGCCTGAAGATCGACCGCAGCTTCGTCGCCAAGATCGGCGCAGAGAAAACCGAAGAGGCGCTGACTGAGACCATTCTGCTGATGGCCTCGAGACTGCAGCTGCGGGTGGTGGCAGAAGGGGTGGAAACGCCGCAGCAACTCGATTTCCTGCGCGCCGCGCAATGTGATCTGGTGCAGGGATACTTGCTCGGACGGCCGATGGAAGCAGCGCAGTTGCGGGAGCTGGTCGCGCAGCAGAGCGTGTAGGAATTTTGCCATACCCCTTCGGGAAATTGTCCTGTCAATCCCCTGTATTCGTGGTTTTAGAACATAAAGGAAAAATCGCGCACGCGAGAAAGCCGTTCACGTGTGCTGTTTTTCGCGTCTGTCTCATGCCCGGGTGTTGAACAGTATTTGATCGGCACTATAAGCTGGCAACGCCAGAACGGACTTTGCCCGCGTGCTGAAGGTCATTGCGTCTGGCGTCTTCGAATCCGTCTCTCTCAGAGGCCCCGATCATGTCCCTACAACACGCCGTCAATGCTGTTCCGCAAGTTGAAAATTTCCCGCTGCATCCGCTGCCGCGCAAGCGTCGCTCCCAGGTGATCGATCGTGAATCGGTGTTCTCGCTGAACAAGTCGGTCAAGGAAAAACTCGGGCAGGACTATCAACTCAAGACCTGGTTCGGGGAGGAAGTGCAGGCCAGCAGCGAGGAGACCCTGGACGAGCTGGCCACCTGCTACATGACGGTGTTCAACGAGAGCTGGGGCGAATCCTGGACTCACAGTTCCGCCAAGCGGGAAATCCGCGACAGTCTGCGCGGCGAGCCCGGCCGCATGCCTCTGCTCTCGCTGCTGTTCAAGGACAACGCCATCATCGGCTTCAGCTGGGTGCTGCTGATGCACAAGGATGCCCTGGTGAAGGAGCGCGACATGCCCTGGGAGCTGACCGATGCCGAGAAGGAGCACGGCATGGCGATCTCGCACTACTGGCTGCACGAAGTGGTGGGCAAGGATCGCATCCTGTTCGTGAAGGAACTCGGCGCGCTGAAGGAGCACCGTCAGAAGGTCACGCCCTTTCTGACGATTCCGCTTTTTGAGCGGGCTCTGAAGCTCGGCTATGATGTGGCCTTCCTGTGGACCAATGTCTACAGCAAGGCGTTCAAGTGGGGGCTGGGCGTCGGGCTGTCGCCGGTGCACTTCTTCATGACCAACAACCTGCTGCTGATGTACGGCAGCGTCAAGGGCTCGCTCGACGCCGTGCGCACGGTGGTCGAAGGCTCCTTCACGGCGCAGAGTCACTATCCCATGATCCGCAACATCAACAAGTACCTGATCAAGGACGAGGCCTGCCGTTGAATCCGGGCGAGGTGAAGGGCGCCGCATGAACTATGTGTTCCTCCCGAACGCCGTCCTGCTGGTGCTGCTGGGTCTGTACACCTGGCGGCAGAACCGCGGACGGTTGTCCGGGATCTACCTCGTCACCAACGTGGCCATCGCTGTCTGGGTTCTGTGCTTTCTCGCGCTGCACGAATGGCAGGCCGTGGTGCCGGTGAATGCCGTGTCCCGTCTGCAGCTGGTGGCGGCGCTGGTGTTCGCCAATGGCTTTCTCGCCATCAGCCTGAGCTATCCCGATCCTGCGCGCATGCCCGGCCCCCTGCTGCAGGGCGTGAATGCCCTGCTGGTCGGCAGCCTGAGTGCGCTGGTGCTGTTTTCCGATTATGTCTCCCGTGCCGTGCTCGAGGCGGGCGCGGTGGTGTTCCAGGACGGGCCCGGCTATCTGCTCTACACGCTCTATGTCGGGGCCGTGGGCAGTGCCACCGTGCTGAACCTGCTGCTCAGCTTCGTGCGCTATCCGCAGCATCGCGCGCGGGTGGGATACATGCTGGCGGGGCTGTTCCTGTTCCTGGTCTTCGCGGTGATCTTTCACATCGTGCTGGTCCTGATGGGCAATTACGAGCTGCTGGTGGTGGGGCATCTGGGCTCGGTGTTTCCCTCCCTGTTCTTCGCCTATGCCTTCACCAAGCACGATCTGCTGGACATCCGCATGGTGGTGCAGCGCAGCACGGCCAAGCTGATCGTGGCGCTGCTCGCCACAAGCTCGGTCTTTTTCACCTGGCAGTTCGCCCCCCGGGGCAGCGGCTGGACCCTGGCGCTGATCTGCCTGCTCACCGCGCTGTGGGCCCTGTATGCCGCGCGGCTGGAACTGGTGCTGGTGACCACCGCCCGGCGCCGCTTCGTGCGCGGCTGGTATGACGCCGAGGAAATCCTCAACCGTCTGAGCACGCGCCTGGAAACGGAACGCAACCGCCAGGACATCTTCCGCGTGCTGTGCACCGAGATCGATACCACCTTCGAACTGGAGCAGGCGCACTGCGTCGTGGCGGCGCGCCTGCCCGACGACAGCCTGCGCGGCTACCAGCTGCTGGCCGCCGATGGTCAGACCCTGGTGGCCGAGCTGGCCGTGGCGGACGAGTTCATCGAAGCGTGTCAGGGTCGCACCGAGCCGGTGCCGCTGTCCGACTTCGCCCCCGCCATCCAGCGCCGTTTCGCGGTGCTGGGGCATGCGCGGCCCGAGGCCGCCCTGGTGGTGGTGTTCCACTCGCCGGAGGTGCTGGAAGGCATCCTGGTGCTGGGCGAGCGCAGCAATCAGGAGCCCTTCACGCGGCAGGACAGGCAGTTCCTGCAGCGTCTTGTGCGCTATGTCGCGGCGATCCTCTACCGCCTCACGCCGTTCGAGAAGCTGGAGAAACTCTATTTCGACAACCAGCGCCGCCTGCACCAGGCCGAGCTCCAGCTGGTGCGCAGCGAGAAGACGCGCGCCATCGCCCACGCCACCCGGCAGGCCCACCACGAGATCCGCACCCCCCTGAGCATCATCGGCATGGCGGCCAGGCGCATCCGGGACGAGGCCAGCGCCGAGAAATACCGTCAGGTGATCGCCGAGCAGATCGACCGCGCCATGGACATCGTCGACGAGACCCTGCTGATCACCGACGTCAATGACGACACCCAGGATCGTACCCAGCCGGTGGACCTGAACCCCATCCTGCAGCGCTGTGTGCGGCTGCAGCCGGACGGCCCCCACGAGCAGCGGCTGGACTTGCAGAGTGATCTGCCACGGGTGAGCGGCATTCCCGGGGAACTGCAGGTGCTGTTCTCCAATCTGGTGAAGAACGCGCTGGAGGCCATGCCCGAAGGCGGCGTGCTGACGCTGCGCGCGCGCGCAGCGGGCGATGAGGTGGAGGTGAACGTCGAGGACACGGGCACCGGCATCGACCCGGCCCTGCGCGAGAAGATCTGGGAACCCTATTTCAGCGGCAAGGTGACGGTGGCGGGCAACAGCACGGCGGGCAGGGGCTGGGGGCTGACCATCTGCAACCGCATCATCACCGAGCACAAGGGCACCATCGGCTTCGACAGTCGACCGGGGCAGGGCACGCGCTTCACCGTGCGCCTGCCGGCGCTGGCGCCTACTTGCGCGGTCCCTGTGTCCAGCGCTGATCCCGTTCGATGAGAATCTCCCGCAGCACTTCCGCTTCCTTGTGCATCACCACGCGTTCCAGCAGGCCGAGCAGCTCGCTGTCCTCGAAGGGCTTGAGGATGTAGCCCGAGGCCATGCCCAGGGTCGGGTCGATGGCCAGCCGCTGCCGCTCCTTGTCGTTGTAGGCGGTGAAGATGATGACGGGGATGTGCCGCTTGAACGGGCTCAGCCCCTCTTCGCGCCGCAGGCGTTTCAGGAAGGCCTCGCCATTCATGCGCGGCATCTGCCAGTCGAGCAGGATGCAGGCGATGCGATTGCTCAGGAAGTTGAAACCGCGCTGGTGGGCGCGCAGCACCTCGAGGGCCTGTTCGCCATCGCGGGCAGGCAGGGCCTGGTAGAGGCCGGTCTCGTTGATGAGTTCCACCACCAGGGCGGATTGATCAGGGTCGTCTTCCACGACCAGGATGAGGGGTTTGCTGCTCATTTCCGGCACGCCGCCGCCATGCTCAGTCGCGCTCCGCGGCGAGCAGACGGTCGACACGCCGGCGGCTGGTGGTGTAGACATAGACGGGCCCCTTGACGGCTCCGCGCAGCATGCCCACGGGCAGCCACAGCAGGGCCAGCAGGGTGTTGCTGAGCAGGGTCAGCAGCGGAAAGGGGGCGCGACCGCTGGCTTCGGCCTGACTGTGCACGAAGGGAAGATTGCCGACTTCGCCCTGGCGCATCTGCTGCTCCAGCACAATGGCGGCGTACTCGCGGTCGCTGCGCTGCGGATAGCGTTTCCATGTCATGAGCTGTTGCCGGTTGCGCAGCAGCAGGTGTTCGCCCACGGCGAGCAGCTGGAAGAACATGCCGCCGAGCACGCCGAAGACCAGACTCCAGCACAACAGCAGAGGGGTGATGATGAGCGTCGAGAACACCTTGCGCACGCGTAAACTCCTTTTACGAATTCCCCGGGCGGCTGGGGTACACTAGCGCCCGACACGCCCGGACCGGGCAATTACGCCTCATCTGTGGGGTTTATGCAAACAAAAAATCTTCTCGTGCACGGCGTGATGGCGCTGATCTACGCGCTGCTGTGGTACGCGCTGGCGGCTCTCGCCGGCGAGCGCATTCATGACCCCTTGTTCCACGCAGCGCTGCTGCTTTTTCTCAGTCTGCTCTTCACTTTTTCCTACACTCCCCTGTTCGTGGCGGTGCATACCAGCGTGCGCAGTCTGTTCGGCGGACTGCCGGTGACCACCAGTGCCGGCATCGCCCAGATGATCAACACGCTGCATGAGCAGACGCATCGCGAGCCGCTGATCGAGCTGGTGGAAAAATCCCTGCTGGTGCTGCTCGGCCAGCGCAGTGCGCGTCTGCTGCTCACCAGTGCCGCCGGCGAACTGGCGGGAGCGGCGCCGTCCGATCTGGCCGCCTTGTGGCAGGATGTG
>JALREE010000287.1 GCA_023256835.1 Pseudomonadales bacterium
GGCGAATCTGGGCCTGCAGTGGCACAGCCGTGACGAGCGCCTCAAGCTGTCGGCATTCCACCGGGAGTCACGCGATGCCGTGGACGCGCTCTTTGGCACCCCGGTGGCGCTGGACGATTATCAAGTGCTGGACGTGTCGGCTCGTTACACCCTGCTGTCGGGCGTCGAAGTCTATGCCCGGCTCGAGAATGCCACGGACGAAGACTACGAAGAGGTGCTCGGTTACAACGTTGGCGGTCGCGCAGGCCATGTCGGTCTGCGCCTGAACTTCTGAGAGGCCATGCCACATGGAGACGCGAGAAGAACGCAACGCCCGCCACAAGCGGGCCATGCAGCGCAAGAAGACCCTGGTGGACGCCCGCATCGCGGCCGCCACGCAGGACAAGGGCCTGCTGCTGGTGCTCACCGGTAATGGCAAGGGCAAGAGTTCCTCCGCGTTCGGCATGCTGGCGCGCAGCGTGGGCCACGGCCTGCGCTGCGGCGTCGTGCAGTTCATCAAGGGCCAGTGGGAGTGCGGGGAACACTTGTTGTTCCAGAATCACCCGTTGGTGGAGTTCCATGTGATGAACACCGGCTTCACCTGGGAGACCCAGGACCGCGAGAAGGACATCGCGGCGGCGCGCGCCACCTGGCAACACGCCGCACAGCTGCTGAGCAACCCCGAGGTTCAGGTGGTGCTGCTGGACGAGCTCACCTACATGCTGACCTACGGCTATCTGGACGCCACCGAGGTGCTCGCCGCCCTGGCGGCCCGCCCGCCCCGGCAACACGTCATCGTCACCGGTCGCAATGCCAGTGAGGGGCTCATCGCCATGGCCGACACCGTGAGCGAGGTGCAGGACATCCGCCACGCGTTCAACCATGGCATTCGCGTGCAGAAGGGGATCGACTACTAATGCGCCTGCTGCACTGCCCCGCGCTGTTGCTCGCTCTGCTGCTGACGGCTCTGCCGACCCGCGGCAGCGCGCAGCCGATCACCGTAGTGGACGACGACCAGCGCAGCATCACGCTGCAGCAGCCCGCCCGGCGCATCGTCAGTCTCGCGCCCTCGATGACGGAATTGCTGTTCGTCGCCGGCGCGGGCAACTGGATCTACGGGACCAGCGAGTACAGCGACTTCCCGCCTCAGGCGCAGGGCATCCCGGTGGTCGGTCGCTTCGACCTGCTGGACATGGAGGCCATCGTCGGCTTCAACCCCGATCTGATCGTGGCCTGGCGCAGCGGCAATCCGCGCGCCGCGGTGCAGCGCCTGATCGATCTTGGCTTCAATGTCTACATCGCCGAACCCATCACGCTGGACAGCATTCCCGAACACATCGAGAAATTCGCCACGCTGGCAGGCACCGAGCGCACGGGCATGCAGGCCTCGGCCTATTTCCGGGAGCAGCTGGACGTCCTGCGCGAGCGCTATCGCGAAGCGGAAAAGGTGTCAGTGTTCTACCAGGTCTGGAACGACCCGTTGATCAGTGTGGGTGGCCAGGAGCTGATCAACGACATCATCGGTCTGTGTGGCGGGGAAAACATCTTCGGGGATCTGGGCCTGGCGCCCAAGGTCAGCGAGGAAGCGGTGCTGCAGCGCGATCCGCAGGCCATCATCGCCAGCGGCATGGACATCGCCCGCCCGGAGTGGCTCGACGACTGGCGGCGCTGGCCCCAGCTGCAGGCCGTGGCCAACGGCCATCTGTTCTTCATCCCCCCTGACTTCGTGCAGCGTCACAGCCTGCGGGCGCTCAGCGGCGCACTGCAGATGTGCGCGCACCTGGACACGGTGCGCGCACAGCCCTGACAACACACTCCCTCAGTGCTGATGCGCGCCGGCGCTGCCCGCAGCGGGCGCGGTGTGCGAGCCCGTGGCCATCATCAGGTGGTGGGGCAGGTGATGATCGCCCTGCACCATGAAGCCCAGGAAACCCAGGGCGCGCACCTTGGGCACATCCGCCGGATTGGTGGCATGCACCGTCAGGAGCACGCCATTTTCCAGCGGCACCGTGCTGGCGTGCCAGGCCGGGTCAGTGGACATCTGCGCCGCGTGTGCCGGCACCATGCGCTGGATCGCGCCAATCACCTCGCCGCTGCCGGTCACGGTGTAACGGGCTCCGCCTTCCACGTCCTCGCTGCTCACCACGGCCTGCAGCGTGACCAGATTCATGTCGATCAGGTGGGCGCGCAGCGCATCGATGTCGACCTTGCTCCAGTCCGTCGCCGGGTCAGCCTGCAACTGCTGCACGATCTGCTGGATGGCCGCGAAGGCATCCTGCCCGAGCTGGGCTGGCGCTGCGCCACCGCCCATCATCATGCCTCCCTGCCCGTGCATCATCATGCCGCCTCCCTGGCCATGCATCATGCCCCCGCCCTGCCCGTGCATCATGCCGCCCCCTGCAGCGGCGCCTGCGCTGCCTGCCAGCGGCGAGTCCGGCGCGCGGGTCACCACGCCGCTGTCCGCGCCGGCGCCGTGAGCGCCATGGCCGGCATGCCCGGCGTGATCGTCCTGCTGGGCCCAGGCGCCACTGCTGATCAGAATGGCCAGGCTCAAGGCTGTCTTCGTCATCGTCTTCATGGGGATTCTCCTGAGTCATTGGCCCGATTCGCCGAGCCATGAGGCCAGTCTAGGCGGGGCACAGAGGGCCTCTGAATGATCGCGATCATATCCTCGCGGCTCAGCCTTGCAGGCCGAAACGCACGACACTCTGGGCCTGGTGCTCTTCATCACTGATGCCGGCGCGGTGCGCCGCCATGGCGATCGCGTCCTTGCCGGCCAGATAGCGCAGGCGCGCGCTGCCATCGGTGGCGGCTTCCAGGATCACGCGGGCGATGTTCTCCGGCTCGGAGTAATCCACGCGACGCGCCGGATCGGCAAACACGGCCATGATGCTCTTGAGCGAGGCATCGTAGAGATCAACGCCCGGCAGCGACATCACGTCCAGGGAGCGCCCGGCGAAGTCTGTCTTCACCCCCCCAGGCTCCACGATCTTGACGCGCACGCCCTGCGGCGCCAGCTCGATGGCGAGAGATTCCGAGACTCCTTCCAGCGCGAACTTGGTGCCGTGGTAGAGCGAATTGAACGGAAAGCAGACACGACCACCGATGGACGAGACATTGATGATCAGGCCGCGGGTTGCGCGCAGATGAGGCAAGGCGGCCTGCATGGTCTGCACGGGCCCGAAGACATTGGTGCGGTACTGGCGTTCCAGCTGTTGCGGCGTCACCGCTTCCAGCGGGCCGAACAGACCGTAGCCGGCATTGTTCAGCAGCACGTCCAGCGCGCCGAAGCGAGCGACAGTGGCCTCCACGGCGGCGTCGATGCTGGCCTTGTCGGTGACATCCAGCGCCTGCACCAGCACATTGGGCAAGGCCGCCAGTTCGCTTGCGCGGGACGGGTCCCGCATGGTGGCGGCAACATTCCAGCCGGCCTGCTGAAACAGCAGGGCGGTGGCGCGTCCGATGCCCGTGGATGCGCCGGTGATGAGGATCGTTTTCATGAGGTCACTCCAGTGGATGATTGGGGGGTGAGTGGATCAAAGCGGGTCAACTTTGCTTGATTTATGAGCAGCCTGAAGTCAAAGCGCGACAAGCGCGGCTATAATGCCGACGAGTTCAACGAGCAGCATAAGCCATGCACAAGATATTTCCCTACATTGTCGTGGGCAGCCTGGGGCTGACCAGTGTCAGCCACGCCCAGACGCTGAACATCCTCACCTGGGATGCCTATTTCTCCGAGGCGATGATCAGTGCCTGGGAAGCGCGCACGGGCGCCACCGTGAACCAGATCGTCTTCGACAACGACGAGGTGCGCAACAGCATGCTCGGCACTGTGCGACCGGGCACCATCGACCTGGTGGCCATCGACAAGGTCTCCGCCCCCCTGTTCGGCGATCGCGGCATCCTGGTGCCGGTGGCGCAGTACAGCGGCACCGACAACCTGCGACATCTGGAGCCCCGCTGGGTGCAAAGCTGCGGCGACTTCGCCACACCCTACCTGTGGGGCACCATGGGACTGGTCTATCGCCGCGACATCCTGCCTGAGGCGCCCGACTCCTGGCGTGCCTTGCTGGAACCCGAGGCCTCGCTGATCGGCCATCTCGGGATGCTCGACAATTACATCGACACGCTGGCCCCTTCGCTGATCCTGCGCCAGGCGTCCATGAGCACGGACGATGAAGCCCTGCTGAGCGAGGTCTACGACGAGCTGCGCGCCCTGCTGCCCAGCCTGCTGACCTTCGACTACGCCCTGACCTTCGTCGGCAATGACGCGCGGGCCGGCGACCTGCATCTGGCGCTGGCCTACAGCGGTGACGAGCTCGAGCTGAACCGCATCACCGGCACCGACAACTGGGCCTACGCGGTGCCGCAGGAAGGCTCCGCGCTGTGGATCGACTGCCTGGCTGTGGTGGCGAATTCCAGCAACCAGGCGCTGGCCATGGATTTCCTGAACTTCATGAACACGCCGGAGCAGGCGGCTGCCAACTCCCTGGAGATCGGCGTGGCAAGCACGAACACGGCCGCCGTGGCATTGCAGCCCGAGGCCTTTGGCAATGACCCGCTGGTGTATCCGGATGTGTACGCCGAGCAGAAATTCCAGGAACACGAGGCCATCACCCTGAACAACATCCTGATGCGCAATCGCATCACCAGTGCGCTGGTGAATCTGCATGAATCTCAGTAAGCGCTCCCTGCTGGTGATCACCCCGGTGGTTCTGCTGAGCTTCCTGGTGGCGTCCCTGGTGGTTTACGAGCAGGCGCGCAACTTCGTCGAGCGGCAGGAGCAATATCGCCTCAACAATGCCGTCAGCCAGCTCGCCTCGATCTTCAATCAGTACACCACCTTCACCGAAAGCTATCTGCACGCCATCACCGAAAGCCACATCTTTCACGAATACCTCCTGGCCAGCGAGGACGACTACAACGAACTGGCCCTGGTGCGCAGCCTCGAGGACAGCTTCAAGACCTTCAGCCAGCGCCGTTCCGACTACATGAGCTTCGCCATCGCCGCGCGCTACCCGGAGCCGGAGATCAGCTATTACTTTGAGCTGAGCGACAACCCCTTCAGTGTGCTGTCCGTGCCTCTGCGGGACTTTGCCTATTCGCTGTATGACGGCGAGGCCTCCGAGCGCTGGGAATATCTGCAGCCGCCTGGCGAGGTCAACACCGTGGTGAAGGCTCAGCTGATCGACCGCGTGACCTTCGCCGAGCCCATCGCGTCCCGGCGCGACAACAGCATCGTGGTGCAGCTGGCCATTGAGCCCACGGAATTCAACATCGCGCAGGAACAGTTCGAACAGGAGTTCGGCCAGGCCTTTGTGGTCAGCGACACCCTGCAGCCCATGGCCGGCCTGCATGCCAGCGCGCCTCTGGGCAATGACAATTTCCTGCAGATCGCCCTGCCCCAGGATTACCTGCAGGCCCAGCTCTTGCCTCTGGCAGGCTGGCTGACCTTGATCAGTCTGGCGTTCGCGATGACCGCCTCGATCTGCCTCTACGGCCTGATGACCCGCTACGTGACCGGGCCCGTGTCGAGGCTGGAGAAAGACCTGTCCGACGTCATGGCACGCAAGAGCAGCACCATCCCGGTACGCAACACAGGCGACGACGAGATCAGCCGACTGGCCAGCACCTTCCGCAATCTCTACGAGGATCTGTCCAGCTCCTATGAGGAAACCCGGCGCCTGATGCAGCGCGACGGCCTCACCGGCCTCTACAACCTCAGCTTCGTGACGCTCATGGGGCGCACGGCACTGGAGGACGCCACTCGACGAGCAGAGCAGGTGGCGCTGATGTATCTGGACCTCGACAACTTCAAGTTCGTGAACGACAAGTACGGCCACAAGTTCGGCGACGAGCTGCTGACGGCCTTCGCCCTCAGCCTGTCCGACATCGCCGTGATCCGCTCTTCGGGCGCCGACAAGGACGCCGGCCCGCTGGTGCTGCCCGGTCGCGTGGCCGGCGACCAGTTCTGTCTGCTGATCCGGCATCCGCGCGCGATGCAGGAGGCGCGCGAGATTGCCGACATGGTCCTGAGCCAGCTGGCTGACGGTCTGCATTTTGCCAAGGCCCGCTTCCCCATCAGCGCCAGCATCGGC
The DNA here is from genome assembly GCA_023256835.1 of Pseudomonadales bacterium. Lineage (GTDB taxonomy): Bacteria > Pseudomonadota > Gammaproteobacteria > Pseudomonadales > Pseudohongiellaceae > UBA5078. The sequence continues at coordinate 6,078 of JALREE010000287.1, forward strand.
ATCGCCGTGTTCCCCACCGACGGCAATTCGCTGAGCCAGCTGATCTCCAACGCCGACACGGCCATGTATCAGGCCAAGCTGCAGGGCAAGAACCAGGCGGCCTTCTACTCGCCCGCCCTGGCGCGCAAGCTGCGCCGCCGGCAGGAGATCGAGACGGCGCTGAAGATCGTCAAGCCTGACGCCGAGTTTCGTCTGGTGTACATGCCGCTGCTGAATGTGAAGACGGGCGAGCTGGACGGCTTCGAAGCCCTGCTGCGCTGGGAGTCACGCAAGCTGGGCACTGTGGACCCGGACGAGTTCGTGCCCATCGCCGAATCCTGCGGCGTGTTCGCCATGATCGACGAGTGGGTGATCCGCACCGGTCTGTCGAGCTACCCGGCCATCCGCAATCTGCTGGGCCGTGACTTCAAGCTCTCCCTGAACATCTCCTCGGCGCAGCTGCAGCTGAGCAACATCACAGATGTGCTGGATCGCTACGCACGGCGCTTCAACATCGCCCCGGGCAATATCCAGCTGGAGATCACCGAAACGGTGAACATCGAGTTCACCAGCCACGCCAGCGCATTCCTGAACCGACTCTCCGAGGCCGGCTACATGCTGGCCCTGGACGACTTTGGTGCGGGCTTCACGTCCCTGCTGCGTATCGTGGAATACCCGATCAACATGGTGAAGTTCGACAAGCGCTTCATCCAGCAGACCCTCAAGCGCGGCAATCGCCAGATCCTCAAGCCGCTGGTGGAACTGTGCCACTCCAACGGCATGCTGGTGACCATGGAAGGAGCGGAGTCGCAGGAAGACATCGACCTGCTCAGCACCTTCGACTGCGACTACATCCAGGGCTATTTCCTGGGCCAGCCGATCACGCTGGCCGAGATGGAAGACGTGCTGCGCGCGCTGCGCAGCGGTGACGCCGCCACAGAGGGCAGCGTCATGACAGCGCGGGCGGGTTGAGAACGATGCAACCGGGGGCAGGCGCCCCTCAGTCGTCACGGCGGGGCATGTGGCCGAGCTTGCTGGCTTTCACCGCCAGATAGCCCTTGTTGTGCGGGTTGTAACCGGTATGGATCGGCAGGCGTTCGGCGACGGCAAAGCCCAGCGCTTCCACGGCCCGCACCTTGCGGGGATTGTTGGTGAGCAGACGCAGGGTGTGCACCCCGAAGTGCTCCAGCATCGGCCGCACGATGGCGTATTCTCGGCCGTCTGCCAGAAAGCCCAGTTGTTCGTTCGCTTCCACTGTATCGGCACCGGCGTCCTGCAAGGCGTAGGCCCGGATCTTGTTCAGCAGACCGATGCCACGGCCTTCCTGCCGCAAATAGAGAATCAGCCCGCGCCCTTCCCGGGCGATATGCTGCATGGCGTACTGCAGCTGCGGGCCGCAGTCACAGCGCAGGCTGAACAAGGCGTCCCCCGTCAGGCACTCCGAATGAATGCGGCACAGCGCCGGCTCGTCATTGTCCAGATCGCCCATGGCGAGCACGATGTGCTCCTTGCCAGTCTGCGGATCCTCGAAGCCATGGATCGTGAATTCGCCCCATTCCGTTGGCAGCTTCGCCCCGGCCACAAATTTTACTAGCACTGCATCCACCCTCTCTCTACATTGAAATTGCCGCCAGCAACTGCAGGCAAACCAGCGCCATCAGTCCTGCCAGTACATCGTCGATCATCACACCCAGTCCGCCATCCACATTGCGATCCAGCCAGCGAATCGGCCAGGGCTTCACGATGTCGAACAGCCTGAACAACACGAACCCCAGCACGATCCAGGTCCAGCCTGGCGGGGCCATGAACATCGTTAGCCAGTAGCCCGTGAACTCGTCCCAGACGATGCCCCCGTGATCGTGCACCCCGATGTCACGCGCCGTCCTGCCACACAGCCACACGCCGAGCGCGAAGCTCGCCAGCACGAAGCCGGCATAGGCGAGCGGGCTCATCTGCGGCAGCAGCAGATACAGCGCCACGGCCATGAGTGTGCCAAACGTGCCGGGTGCCACTGGCGCAGCGCCGCTGCCGAAACCGAAGGCCGCAAAATGCACGGGGTCACGCCACACGGAGCGCGGTGTCCTCGACGCAGACTTCGTCATGCGGACTCCCCTTCACGGTGGAAATGGTTGTAGCCGCGCAGCTTCAGCGCCAGCTCCCGCCCCTCGCGCCACCACTGCAGCGTGCTGCCAGGCGTGATCTGACCGATCTGGCACACCCGCGTGCCCAGCGCCGCCAGGCGCTCCTGCACCACCGACAAATGCTGCGGCGCTACCGTGAAACACAATTCGTAATCGTCCCCGCCTCCCAGCGCCAGCGCCAGGCGCTCCTGCGGCGCCACGGCGGCACACAGGGCCTCTGACAGCGGCAGGGCGTCGACATCCACCCGGGCACCGACCCCGCTGGCCTGCAGGATGTGTCCCAGATCAGAGGCCAGACCGTCTGACAGATCCATGGCAGCACTGGCGAGTCCGCGCAGCGCCATCCCGGCGGCGACACGGGACTGCGGTGCATGAAAAGCCTGCTGCAGGGACTCGCGCAGCGGCGTCGGCAGCGTCGGCCAGGCCCCGTCGCGCAGGATGCGCAGCCCGGCAGCCGCATCGCCCAGGGTGCCCGTCACACAGATCGCATCCCCCACCCGCGCCCCGCTGCGCCGCAGCGCCGTGCCGGCGGGCACTTCGCCATGCACCTGCACGCACAGACACAGCGGACCGGATCGCCCTGCCAGAGGCGGCGCGCTGGCAGTGAGGTCTCCGCCCACAAGAGGACAGTGATGCTCGCCCGCCACCCGGGCCAGTCCTGCCGTGAAGCGCGTGAGCCAGGCCGCATCGCTGCCTGGCAGACTCAGCGCCAGGGTAAAGCACAGGGGCCGCGCCCCCATGGCCGCGAGGTCACTCAGATTGACGAGCAGGGTACGCTGCCCCAGCTGGAACGGATCGCAATCCGGCAGAAAGTGCACGCCCTCCACCAGCATGTCCGTGGACACCGCCAGCTCACAGCCCGGACTCGGCTGCAGCAGGGCGCAATCGTCGCCGATGGCGAGCGACACCGAAGGCACCGCGAAGGCCAGCTCGGGGCGGTTGAAATGACGGCGGATAATGTCGAATTCGTCAGATGCCACGTTGGCTTGTCTCAGGGCCCGGCCTCGCGAGTGTCAGGGCGGCGCCGGCGTCCCGGCGTTCAGATCTCGAGGGTGCGGATGCTGCGGGCAGCACGGTCGAGGATGCCATTGATGTAGCGGTGGCCGTCGGTGGCGCCGAAGACCTTGGCCAGTTCCACGCATTCGTTGATCACCACCTTGTAGGGCACCTCGAGGCGATGCAGCAGTTCGAACATGCCGAAGCGCAGCACCGACAGCTCCACCGGGTCCAGTGCGCCGATCTCGCGATCCAGCAGCGGGGTGATGGCGGCGTCCAGCTCTGCAGCATGCGCCACGGTGGCTGGAAAGACATCATGGAAATAGGCCCAGTCGATCTTGCCCTGGTAATAGCCGCGGAACTCGGCCTGGATCTCGTGCACCGGCGCTCCGGCCAGCTGCCACTGATACAGGGCCTGCAGAACCATGCGTCGGGCCTTCTGCCGATCGGACAGCTTCTTCTTCGGGCCTTCCTCCGCCAGCACCGGCGTGCGCGTGGACGGCGCGGGCACAGCGTCTGTCTTCATCGGGCGCCCAGCTTGCGAATCACACTGACCATTTCCAGCGCGCTCAGCGCAGCCTCGGCACCCTTGTTGCCGGCCTTGGTACCGGCGCGCTCGATGGCCTGCTCGATGGTGTCCACGGTGAGCACACCGAAGGCCACCGGCACCTGGCTTTCCAGGCTCACGACGCTGAGACCTTTCACGCATTCGCCGGCCACATACTCAAAGTGAGGCGTACCACCCCGAATCACCGCACCCAGCGCAATGACCGCGTCGAACTGGCCGCTCGCCAGCACATGACGGGTGAGCACGGGCAGTTCCCAGGCACCGGGCGCGCGCACCAGCGTGATGTCGGCGTCCTTCACGCCATGTCGGCGCAGCGTGTCCAGAGCGCCCTCCACCAGCTTGTCGACGACAAAGCTGTTGAAGCGGGCCACCACCAGGACGTACCGCGCGGATGCGCCGTGAAAATCTCCTTCGATGATCTTGATCGTGCTCATAGGGTACTCACCTTGTACGTGTTCAGTATTCACGCGCCTGCGAGTGGCTCAGGGCGCAGCCGCAGCGGTCGGGGGTTGAAAGTTCTCGTCGTAAGGCACGAACTCCACCACCTCCAGGTCGAAACCGGAGATGGCATGGAAACGGGCCGGGTAACTCAGCAGGCGCATCTTGCCCACGCCGAGGTCGCGCAGGATCTGCGAACCCGTGCCGACGGTCAGGTCATTGCCCTTGCGGTTCAGGCGCGGGGCTCCGCTGTCCGTGCCAAAGGCCTTGTCGAGTGTCGTGCTGATGTCTTCGGCGTATTCGTCACCGGATAGTAACACAGCCACTCCGCGGCCTTCCCGGGCAATGCGCTCCAGGGCCGCACTGAAAGACCAGCTCGGCCAGGCCGGATTCACCACGTCACAGACATCGCGCAGCGTGTTGGCGATGTGCACGCGCACCAGAGTCGGCTCTTCCGCGCGGATGCTGCCCAGGGTGAAGGCCAGATGCGGACCGCCCAGAATGGTGTCGGTGAAGGTGTGCAGCATGAATTCGCCGTGCTCGGTCTGCACGCTGCGCGAGGCCTTGCGCGTGACCGTGCGCTCGTTGGCGATGCGATAGTGGATCAGGTCGACGATGGTGCCGATCTTCAGTCCGTGCTTCTGCGCGAACAGCTCCAGGTCCGGGCGCCGGGCCATGGTGCCATCCTCGTTCATGATCTCGACGATGGCTGCAGCCGGGGTGAACCCGGCCAGCCGGGCGAGGTCACAGCCGGCCTCGGTGTGGCCGGCGCGCTGCAGCACCCCGCCCGGCTGGGCCATGATGGGAAACACATGGCCGGGCTGCACGATGTCTTCGGGACGGGTGTCCCGGGCAACGGCCACCTGGATGGTGCGGGCGCGATCGGCGGCGGAAATCCCGGTGGTCACCCCCGTGGCCGCTTCGATGGACGCCGTGAAGTTGGTGTGAAACTGGGTCTTGTTCTTGTTCACCATCGGGCCGAGATTCAGGTACTCGCATCGCTCCCGACTCAGGGTCAGGCAGATCAGCCCGCGCGCATGCGTGGCCATGAAGTTGATGTCTTCAGTGCGCACACGCTCGGCGGCGATCACCAGGTCGCCCTCGTTCTCCCGGTCCTCGTCATCCATGAGGATGACCATGCGGCCCTGACGGATGTCTTCGATGATCTCTTCTACGGTGTTCAGTGTCATTTACAGGAATCCCTGGTCTGCGAGAAAGGCGCGGGTGAGAGTGCCCGCCTTGCTGTCATGTTCGTCGGCCTCGTGCTCACCCTGCATCAGCCGTTCCAGGTACCGAGCGATCAGGTCCACCTCGAGGTTGACCTTCTGCCCCTCGCGGTAGTCCTGAATGATCGTCTGGGCTTGGGTGTGCGGAATCACGTTGATGCTAAAGGTGGCGCCATTGACGGTGTTCACGGTCAGGCTGGTGCCATCGATGCAGATCGACCCCTTCT
>JALREE010000327.1 GCA_023256835.1 Pseudomonadales bacterium
CTGCCATCGCTGCCTTCGAACGAGCCCTCGCGATGCGGCCGGGCAATCTGCAGGCGCAGGAAGCCATCACGCAGACCCGCGATCAGCTGGCCGTGAACAGCATCAACGCCCATCGCAGTGCCGCCGAGACGCTGGTAGCAGACGAACAGTGGGAGTCCGCAGTCGCCGAATACGACGCCGCGCTGGCCATCGACGCGGCGCTGGTTTTCGCCATCGACGGCCGCGACTACGCCCAGAAGCGCCTGCAGCTGGACCGTCTTCTGCAAACCGCCATCGACCAGCCGGAGCGACTTTCGGATGAGGCTCTTCATTCCCAGGCGGTGCAGGTCTATTACACCGGGCTTGCCCTGGAAAACCCCGGCCCGAGATTGCTTGAGCAGCTGACGGCCGTGGAAGGGCTCCTTGCCCGCGCGCAGGTGCCGGTGGATGTGCAGCTGGTATCGGACAATCTTACCGAAGTCACCCTTTACCAGGTCGGGGTGCTCGGCCGTTTCGAGAGCCAGACCCTCAGCCTGAAACCGGGCCGCTATGTCGCCGTTGGCACACGCCCTGGTTATCGCGACGTGCGGACCGAGTTCGACGTCGGGTTTGACAACAGCAGTACGCCGGTGACGGTGGCCTGTACGGAAGAAATCGTCGCGGTCAACAGGCGCTGAGCTCATGCAGGATCATTCGAAACCCACAGCCGCGCCCGGTGGCGATTCCGCCTCCGCCGAATTCGCGGAACCCATCGTCCCCATCGACTTCACGCCGCCCGACGCGACACCACGGCGCTCCGGCCTGCGCCTGCGCTGGCCGCACTTCCTGGTCGCCGGTTTCCTGGTGGTCGCGGGGCTGTGCGGCTGGTTCGTCCTCAGCGCGCGCTCCGTGCTGGTGCAAGTCACGCCGATCACCGCCAGCGTGGAGTTTCTTGATGGCTTCCAGCTGCCGCTGGGCGGCCGCATGCTCATGCTGCCGGGCCGCTACGAGGTGCTGATTCGCAACACCGGCTATCACGAGGAACGCTTCACTCTGGCGGTGGGCGAGGAGCAGGCCCAGGATTTCCCGGTGCAGCTGCGCGAGCTGCCCGGGCTGGTCAACATCGAGGTGCAGGGGGAGGCAGGGCCGCTCACGGGGGCCCTGGTGCTGCTCGACGGACAGGAGCTGGGCCGCACCCCGCTGCGCGGTCTGGAAGTGGAGCCCGGCGATTACGAACTGAGCGTGCAGGCGGAGCGCTACCTCCCGCTGCGCCAGCCGATCACCGTGCTGGGCCGCTCCCAGCAGAATGACGTGGCGCTGAGCCTCGCGCCCGCCTGGGGCGACATCAGTTTCAGCACCACGCCGCCTGGCGCGGAGATCTTGGTGGACGGGCAGCTGATCGGCACCACGCCCTATACCGGCGAGATCCTTGAAGGTGAGCACGAACTCATCCTGAAACTCGCGGCACACAAGGCCTGGCAGGGTGAACTGGTGGTACGTGCCGGCGAGGCGCAGGCACTGCCGCCCGTGAGTCTGGAGCGTGCCGACGGCCTGGTGTTCATCCGCTCCCAGCCCAGCGGGGCGAATGTCACCATCAATGGCGAATTCCGCGGGCAGACGCCGCTGGAAGTGGCGCTGCCACCCGGTCGCAGCCATGAACTCACCTTGTTCCGCAGTGGCTTCAATGCCGCCAGCCGCACCCTTGAGACCCGCCCGGACGAAGAACAGGACATCACGGTGCCGCTGGTGCCCATCACCTCGTCCGTGCGCATCGTGGCCGAGCCGGCCGAGGCGCAGGTCTACGTGGACGGCGAGTTGCGCGGCCCGGCCAATCAGACCCTGGAGCTGATGGCGGCCAGCCAGATCATCGAGATTCGCCAGGATGGCTACGTGCCTTACACCGTCAGCTTCACTTCCCGTCCCGGGTTGGAGCAGGAGCTGCGTGTCACGCTGAAATCACTGGAAGAGGCCCGACTGGAGGCGATCCGCCCAGTCATCACCACCGCCGCCGGCCAGTCCCTCACGCTGCTTTACCCCGGCCAGTTCACCATGGGCGCGTCGCGCCGCGAGCCCGGGCGACGTGCCAACGAGGATCTGCGCGAAGTGCGCCTGGAGCGCCCGTTCTATCTCTCGCCGCATGAAGTCACCAACCTGCAGTTCCGCGCGTTCCGGCCCGAGCACTCCTCGGGCACGCTGCAGGGGCAGACCATCGATCTGGACAATCAGCCCGTCGTGCAGGTCACCTGGAAGGACGCCGCGCTCTACTGCAACTGGCTGAGCGAGCAGGAAGGTCTGCCCGTGTTCTACCAGGTGGAAGGTGACGAGGTGGTGGGGTTCAACCCCGAGGCCACGGGCTATCGCCTGCCCTCGGAGGCGGAATGGGAATACGTGGCGCGTGGCGGCACCTCATATCCGCGCTACTGGGGCGAGCGTGATTCGCGCGAGGACCAGGTGCTCGCGCTCGCCTGCGATTACGCCAACGTGTACGACACCTCCGCGGTCGACGCGCAGCGATTCCCCTGGCCGAACGCGCGCTGCAGCGACCGCGCCGTCGCGCTTGCGCCGGCGGCACAGTACAAGCCAAATGCCTTCGGCGTCTTCGACATCATCGGCAATG
>JALREE010000028.1 GCA_023256835.1 Pseudomonadales bacterium
TCGTCTTCGGTCCTGTACGCCGGGGTCGCCGGTTTGCCGCCTCACTGGGCCAGTTGGGCCACAATATTCGGCATGAACCCCATCGCCCCCTTCCCCCTGAGCCGCCCACGCCGCCTGCGCCGTGACGAATTCACCCGCAATCTGGAACCTTATCGCGGCTATCACATCTTCATGCGGGCCCTTCCCGAACTGCTCAAGCGCCGCCCTGCAGCCAGAGTCCTGATTGTCGGGGGGAATGACGTGAGCTACGGCGCGCGGCCGACGCAGGAACTGCACGGCGGCAGTTCCTGGAAAGACATCTTCATTGCGCAAGTACGACCTTTGATCTCAGACGCTGACTGGGCTCGCGTCCATTTCCTGGGCAATATTCCCTACGAACAGTTCATCCCCGTGCTTCAGCTGTCCCGTGTCCATGTCTATCTGACCTACCCCTTTGTGCTGAGCTGGAGTCTGCTTGAAGCCATGAGCGTAGGCTGTGCCATCGTAGCCAGTGACACCGCGCCGCTGCGAGAAGCCATCCGCGATGATCAAACCGGCCGCCTGGTGGAATTCTTCGATGCTGCAGAGGTGTGCTCCGCCGTTTGCCGACTTCTGGAAGACGCCCCGGCCCGCGCACGCCTTGGGCAACAGGCGCGGGCATTCGCTCGAAGCCACTATGATCTGGAGTCCATATGCCTGCCTCGGCAGCTGGCCTGGGTCCAAAGCCTGGCCGCACTCCCTGCCAAGGATCCCCACCAACCACCACTCGCTTGAGTTGAGAAACCCATGACAATCCGCTCTCGAAAGACGCTTGTTGTTCTGAGTCTCTGCTTGTTCGGTGCAGCAGCGCTGGCACTGGGAAGTGTCGCCCTGATTGGCAGCCGCGTCAGCAGCGAGATACAACGCTACCAAGCTCTGCTTATTGAGCGCGACGACGTGAGCGTCGTGCAATTCGACTACAACAGGAATTTCTGGGGTGGCGAGCTGCGTTATCGCCTGCTCTGGCGCCCGGAGCGTGGAGAAGGCCCTCTGGCGCAATGGATGCGAACACTCGAGATGTCAGAGGAGCGGCTGACCCTGACGGGCATTATTGACATCCGCCACGGTCCCTGGCTTGGCGAGATGGCATTCGGCCTGGCGCGGGCTGACCTCGAGATTGCTGTCCCAGCCATGCTTCGAGAGGCCCTGCCGCAGTATCCCGGACAAGCGCCCCTGATAACGCTCACGGGCACACTGGGGTTCAGCGGGGCACTGCGTGCCCGGCTGGACGTGCAGGATTACGATGGGCGCGTAGCAGACGGGGCAAACGTCGCAAATTTCGAGCTCTTCGGCGTGGGAGCGGAGGTGGTGGTCAATCGCGCCCTGGATCAGCTTGATCTGCGAATGGAAGTGCCCCTGATGGCACTGGACGCACCAGGTGAAGGCAACGCCAGCCTGGAGGCTTTGCTTATGGCCGGTACACTGAACAGAGCCCAAGCTGGATGGTCCATGTCAGCTGACATCGAGATGGGGCTTCTGGAAGTGAACGAAAACACACAGGACGATGCCGTCATACCTTTGTTTGCCATGGATCAGCTATCGCTGCAGGCAACCCTGTCGCAGCGCGAAAGCGAACCGCTGCTGAGCGACTCGCGAATGACCCTGGAGGCCGTGCGCCTGAACTTGCCGTCTGCATCGCTCGAACTGGCCCTGCGTGACTATGTCGGCAGCAGTCGCGTTGGACTGCTGGATGATACGGTGGAGAACACAGGGACTCTGCGCGTTGGCAGCCTGGAGTTGAATCAGGAGCGACTTGGCGGCATCGCATTGGAGAGCTCGTTGCGCGGTATCAGCGCACAAACCTACATGGCCCTGGAAGGTCTGTGGTCACTGGAGACAGACCTGGACAATTTCGACGAAACCCTGGTCGAAGCCTTGCGCGCGCTGGCACAGGAACAAATCGTACTGAGTGTGGACCGCTTCGTTCTGTCACTGCCGGACGAAGATGATGTCGTGGCCAGCCTCTCGCTGGAATATACGGGCTCTGCGCAAGTGAATGTGGACTCGCTCGAGTCCATCACCAATGCCATTCAGGTCGAGGGGTCGGTGGATGCCTCTATCAAGGCTCTCGAGCGCACGTTCGCCAGCGAAGCGTTGTCGCAGGAACAGCAAGAGACACTGCAGGGCCTGCTGGACTCCGTCCAGACACTGCCCTACGTCACCATCGACGATGATCGGCTGCGAAGCTCGGTGCAAGCCAGCGCCCAGCAAGTGTTGATCAATGGCGAGCCGGTAGAGGCCGCCAATGCGCTCATCGCCGCGACGACAAACCGTCATGCACCCGACACCACCGTCACAGAGCCCACGCCATCACCCGCGACTATGCCAGAACCAGCCCCTGTTGCGCCCGGGTCAGTCAGCAAGACGCTCGCGCCAGAACCAGCGGCCTTATGCCCCGACTTCTCCCTCTCTGGCACTTCGTTGCAGTACACGAGCGATGCGCTGTACACACCCCAATCACTGAAGGTGTTTGCAGGGGGCTCTGTCGACATTGGCCAATGCCCAAGCCTGCCAGGAAGCGGTTTTGTCACGCAGGCACCCGATTACACCCTGGCATTAACGGACAATGGCAACCGCCGCGCACTGGAAGTGCGACTGGCAAGCGAGTGCGACAGCGTACTGTTGATCAATGATCCGCTGGCCGCGTGGCACTTTGATGATGACTCCAACGGCAGCATGGATGCCCTCATCCGCTTCGATGCCGCTGCAGAGGGCACCTACGACATCTGGATTGGCTCTTACAATAGCGACGGCTGCAATGCTTCTGTGACGCTGGAGACCTTTTAATCGGTACCACGCACCAGTTCGCCCACGAGGTTCACTGCCTCCCTCATCGACTGGGGTGTCAAGTGGGCGTAGCGCATGGTGACCTTGGGATCGTGATGGCCCAGCAGCCGTTGCACTTCGTAAAGCGTCCGCCCGGCGTTGATCAGAAAGCTCGTGTAGCTGTGCCGCAGGTCGTGCAGCCTCACATCCGCCAACTGCACCTGGCGACGAATTGTGTCCCAGGCATAGAAGATGGATACCGGCGGCTTGCCCGTGCGGGGGTTGAAAAATACCCACGGCATGCCGTTCTGGCGCGGCAGGTCTCGCAGCAGATCAATGGCGGCATCGGACAGCGGGATGAAGCGAGGCTTCTTTGACTTGGAACGCGTGGCCGGTACGCTCAGCAACTGGCGATCGAAGTCGATTTCATCCCAGCGGCAGTCCAGAATTTCCCGCTTGCGCGCACCGGTGTAAAGCAACAGCCGGATCACCTGCGCCACCTGCACCTGGCGGCTGGCATCCAAGGCCGCCATCAGGCGTTGAACCTCCCCGCTTGTCAGAAAACGTTCCCGCGCACCATGATCGGCAAACGCCTCAATGCCAGAACATGGATTACGGCCAGGGGGCAGGACGTCCCAACGCACAGCGCAATTCAAGATGAATTTCAACAAGATGAGCATGCGGTTGCAGGTGGCCGCGGCGTAGCCACTGGCCAATTTGGCGTGATGCAGTGCCAGCACATCGGCGCGACTGATACGGCTCAGACGCACGTGGGCAAATGCGGGCAACAAGTGCCCGCGCAGGATGGAGTCGTCAGTCCGCCAGCTTCGTTTGCGAGCCTGAATGAAAGGCAGGTAGTGCTGTTGCACAAATTGCCCAAAGCTGGGCACGCCCAACAAGCGCTGGACTTCCCGTTTAGGATCACCGCCCTCTTCACGCAGTTGCTTCATGCGGTGTGCGGCCACGCGCGCCTCACCCAGCGGAGTGTCATGCACACGGCCAATCCGGTTCAAACGCACTTTGCCGTCCGCATCACGGTATCGAAAATAGAACGTGGCACCGCCGCTGGCGCGCAGTTCGAGCAGGAAGCCCTTGAGCTCAGTATCGAAAAAACATACTACGCCACGGGCGGGCAATCGCTCGGGAAGAGTGGC
>JALREE010000164.1 GCA_023256835.1 Pseudomonadales bacterium
CCGCCTCCCTGCTGAACACCCTCGCCGTCGGGCTGGCACTGGGCGAACGTGCGCTGCACGCCCCGCCCCAGCTGATGTCACCACTGGGAGACTGGCTGACCGTGCTGGCCCTGCTGTGCATGCTCGAAGGGGCCCGGCGTCTTGGCGGCAGCGAGGCCGGCAGGGGCTGGCGCCTGCTGCCGCTGCTGGCCGCAGTGCTGGCCTGGCTGTTCTGGACCTTCAATGCCAGTACTCTGGGCCGCACACTGCTGCATGACGTGCTGGTCACGCCCCTGCTGCTCAGCGTCGCCTGGGTGCTGCTGCAACAGGCGCCACGGCGGCGGCGCTGGCCTATGCACGAACTGTGTGCGGCCTTCGTGCTGCTGCTGGCAGCCAGCTGTGTGCTGCGCTCCGTGCTGATGCTGCGCCAATTGGACGACGTGCTGCCTTCGGCCTCCCAGTCACTGCCAATGCTGCCCCTGCTGCTGACCATGATTGCCCACGTGGGCCTGACGCTGTGCATGGCCCTGCTGTGCGGCGAGCGGGCACGACGCGACGCGGCTGTGCTCGCCCGCGAGGATGCGCTGACCGGTCTGCCCAATCGGCGCAGCCTGGAGGAGGCGCTGTCCCGGCAGATCGCCCTGGCCGAACGCAACCAGACACGTTTCGCCGTGATCGATCTCGGTGTGGAACGGCTGCGCGAGGTCAACGCACTGCTTGGTCGTGCCAAGGGCAATGCCCTGCTGCAGCACACGGCCAACCGGCTCCGGCAGTGCACCCGTGGCGGCGATATCCATGGCCGCCTCGACGGTGAGCACTTCCTGGTGATCGTGACATCCCTGCCGACACCGGACACCGCCCGGCTGGCCTGCGGGCGTCTGCAGCGCGCCATGCAGGCGGACGTCGCCCGGCACAACGCCGCGCCCCGGCTTGGCATTCGCGCCAGCCTGGCGCTGTGGCCGGAGGATCGCGCGCGCGTGCAAGCCCTGCTGCACCCCGTCAGCGGCCACGAGCCTACGCTGCCGGGAGCGTGCGAGGGCGGCGCTGCCGTGGTCTAATCACCACAGCCGCCACAGGAGCCCGACCATGCTGCAGATCACCCCCAGCGTCAGCATCCCCGCCGACGAGATCGAACTGAGCGCCATTCGCGCCCAGGGTGCGGGCGGTCAGAACGTCAACAAGGTCTCTTCCGCCATTCACCTGCGCTTCAATGTGCACACTTCGTCCCTGCCCTGGTTCTACAAGCACCGGCTGCTGCATCTGCAGGATTCCCGCATCAGCAAGGACGGGGTGATCATCCTCAAGGCCCAGCAGCACCGCACGCAGGAACTCAATCGCGAGGACGCCCTGCGCCGGCTGGCAGCGCTGATCCGCGAGGCCACCACCCTGCGCAAACCACGCACGCCGACCAAGCCGACGCTGGCCTCAAAGCGCAGGCGAGTGGAGGAAAAGCAGGCGCGAGGGCAGATCAAGGCGCTGCGCCGCCACAAGGACGGCGACCAGGATTGAGGGGGCAACCGGGGTCAGGGGGTCTCGCTGCGGCGGGGGACTTCGATGCGGCGGGTCCGGCCGTTCTCGTCGATGGCCACGAACACGAACAAGCCTTCCGCCACCTTGCGCTGACCTGTGTGCGTCAACGAATTCGAGATCCACACCTCGATGTTGATGTGCATGGAGCTGCGGCCGATCTCGATGATCTCGGCATAGCAGCTGACGATGG
>JALREE010000224.1 GCA_023256835.1 Pseudomonadales bacterium
ACTCGCGGGCCTTTTGCACGTTGCCGGCCTTGTCGTACAGATCGGCGATGACGTACCACTGGCTGAGATGGTGCTCGCGTCCTCGGCGGTGCCGGAGTCCCCGCCACAGGCTGAGAGGGCCATGAGTGACGCGACCACGGCCGCGCCGAACTTGATTTTCTTTGAGTGCTTTCTGCTCATGGGAGAACTATCGCGAACGAGGATTACCGTGCGGTTCTGTGGCGGTGAACTGAAGGCATGAAAAGGACGAACATTGGCCCTCGTGACTGGACAGTCGCACTGCACCAGGACAGGTGGGCCAATGCACCGTGCCGCTTGTCCGTGGGGGCCGCGGCCCCCGGGTCGCCGGGAGCCCTAGAGCGCGAAGTCTCGGATGAGCTCAGCGAGCTCGAGCGGGGTGTCGCCCTGCACGCTGTGGCCGGCCTCGGCGATGTGCTCCACGCGCGCGCCGGGCACCCGGCGCAGCAGCTCCGCCTCGTCGTCGTCGGAGACCACTGACTGGGGGCGCATGCCGCGCACGAACATCATCTGCTTCCCACTGGCGCCCCACTCCGAGAGCGCGTCCCACAGCGGGTTCATGCTGGGGCGCTCCGTGGCCTCGCGCATCTCAGGCAGCGGCGGGGCGTCCTCGCGGCGGTAGCGCCACACCCAGCTGCCGTCGTCCATCTGCAGCGCGTTGTGCAGGATGCCGCGGCGCAGGCTGGACTCGCTGCGGGTGGGGTTGAACTGCATGGTGCGCGCGAGCAGCTCGTCGAAGCTGGGGAACGTGGCGGGCCCGTTCACGAAGTCGGTGATCTGCTTTGTCTTCTCCTGGTTCACGCCGGGCGTGATGTCGATGAGCACCAGGCGCCGCACGAGGTCCGGGTAGCGCTGGGAGAGCGCGATGCTGGTGAGGCCGCCGAGCGACATGCCCACCACGCAACGGGCGTCCGGCGCGAGGGCGCGCACGACCATCGCGATGTCGTCGGCATTCTGCGACAGCGGCGTGGCGCCTTCCGCGTACGGTGCGGCGGAGTCGCTGTGGCCGTGTCCGGGCAGGTCCACGCAGACGGCAGAGACCGGGCCGTGGCCGTGCGCACCGAGGGCGAGCACCACGGTGTCCCAGGTGTGGGCGTTCTGGGCGCCGCCGTGCAGGAAGACGACCTGCGGACTCCCCGTGCCCCACACGAGAGCGGACATCGAACGGCCGCCGCTGAGCACCATCACCTGCCCCAGCTCGGGACGCGGGGGCAGTGGATCCCCCAGGCTGAGGCCCCGGGCCTCGGGGTGGTGCTGCAACTGGGGGAGCAATGGTGCCGTGGCCGGATCCGCCGCCAGCAGCTCTGCCACCGCTGCCGCCTTGGCCTCATCCACGCGGGTGGCCAGGGCCGGCTCACCGCTGGCCTGCAGGCGCACCAGGATCGGGGCGATCTGGGCGGCGGTTTTGTGCTCCCCCCAGATGGCCTCCACCATCCCCAGGCGCTGGCGGCGCTGCAGGTCCAACCGCGCCTGTTCACTCATGCCGCCGGTTGCAGCTCGCCTTCGAACAGCAAGGGGAAGGGGTTGCCCTGGCTCTGGCCGGTGGCCTGGCGGGCCAGCTGCTCAAAGCGCTCCTGCACCGCTTCGATCTCCGCTTCGGGGATCTGTTTCCATTGCTCCCGGCTGGCCCAGCGGATCAGCAGGGTGCCCTCCTCCCGCTCGCTATCCCAGAGCAGCTCGCGTCCCAGGTAGCCCGGCTGCTGAGCCAGCCAAGGATCCCAGCTGCCCCGTTCTGCCTCCAGCCAGGCCTGGCGAGCTTCGGAAGGCACCTTCACCCGCAGGTGCTCCACCACTGCAACGTCGTACTCACCGCTGGGCAGCTCCACCCCGGCGATCGCCACATCCGCATGGCCGGTCAGCATGACCAGGGTGAGCACAAGGCCCATCACCCTAAGGAGGGCTGCCCGCAGTCGGGCCCTCATGGCTGCAGCAGCAGGGCCACCGCGTGGCAGGAGATCCCCTCTTCGCGGCCCTCAGGCCCCAGGCGCTCGTTGGTGGTGGCCTTCACGCCCACCTGGTCGGGCTGCAGCCCCATGCGGCCGGCGATCGCGGCGCGCATGGCATCGATGTGGGGTTTGAGCTTGGGACGTTCCGCCACCACCACCGCATCCACATTCACCACGTTCCAGCCCCGCTCCATCACCAGCGCCA
>JALREE010000303.1 GCA_023256835.1 Pseudomonadales bacterium
CTGCGTGTCGCTCACGCCGAACTCGCGCTTGATGGGCTCGACGAGTAGGCCAAGAATCTGGCGGTCGATGAAGGACAGCACGTACAGGACCATCAGCACGCCCACAAGGTACCAGGCCCGGGCCGGTGCTGGGTAGGAATCGGGGGACGGGATCTCCGGCTTGGGAGGCATGGCAGAACTCGTTAGTGACGTGGGTCCGCCCGGGACCGTGCAGGGCTACACTGACGCGGCGAGCGGGCTACTGCAAGGCCCGATGTAAGGAATCCGTTCGCCGCCGGACTACAGACACAGAGGCAGGCGAAGAGGGTCCGGTGGAGCGCCAGGAGAGGGAACGTCGATTCCGGCACGCGCTCACCGAGTACGGTGCATCGCTCGCGCGGCTCGCAGGCGCCTATGAACGGCGACCCGCCTTGCGGGAGGAACTCCTGCAGGAAATCGCACTCGCCCTGTGGCAGGCACTGCCCGCCTTTCGTGGCGACGCCTCGCTGAAGACATTCGTGCTGCGGGTGGCGACCAACCGGGCCATGACGCATCTTGCGCGCCGGCCGCCACCGACGCTGGACATCGAGGCCGCGCATGACATCGCCGATGACGCCCCGTC
Source organism: Pseudomonadales bacterium (assembly GCA_023256835.1). Lineage (GTDB taxonomy): Bacteria > Pseudomonadota > Gammaproteobacteria > Pseudomonadales > Pseudohongiellaceae > UBA5078. The sequence goes on from JALREE010000303.1 coordinate 602, forward strand.
TCCGCAGGCGATAGCCGAGCAATACCACGACGCTGCCTCACTGCAGCGCGCGGTGGCGGGACTCAGCCTGCCGCTGAAGCAGGTCATGTCGCTGGCGCTGGAGGGCTTGGGCACGGGGGAGATCGCCGAGGTGCTGGGCATCAGCGAATCCAGCGCAGCGGTCAGGCTGCACAGGGGCAAGGCCCAGGTGCGCGCACGGATCGGAGGGCAGCATGGCTGACGAGGAATTGCGGCTCTGGTCGCAGACGTGGACAGCGGCGCCCGCTCCCACGGCAGACCTTGACGCGATGAAGCACAAAGACCTGCTGGTGCTGCGACTGATCGTCGGGGGTGATGTGCTGGGGTGCATCGGCTGCCTCGGGCTCGCGCTGTGGCTCGTGTTTGCGCGCGGCGACAGCACCGCACTGGTCGTGGCCGCTGGCATGGCAACGTTGGCAGTGGCCGGTTTGGCTTTTCTGGGATGGAACTGGCAGGGCGTCTGGAAGGATGCGGGCCATAGCGCGAGGGACTATCTGGCGACGGCGCTCGCGCGTCACACAGCACGGAAGCGGTGGCTCGCGTTCTCCTGGTGGGTCGGCGCGCTGGAGACGGTGTTCTTCGGCGTCGTGATCCTCTGGCGGTGGCGCGCCGGCGTGGCAACGGAGCGGGTGCTGGATATCACGCTGGTCCTGCTCGCCATCATGACGGCTGCGGCGTGGATGCTGTGGTGGTTGGGACGCAAGGAACGCCGCATCGGCAGCGAACTCGCCCGGATGCGGGCGGACATCGACGCAGAGGACTGATTGCATGAAACGCATCCTGTTGTGCAGCCTGCTGGGGGCGCTGGCCGGAGCCCCGCAAGCCCTGGCAGCATCGCAACCGGCCAGCGCGCAGCTCCCGCTCCGGGACTGCCGCCTCGAAGGCCCCCACAGCTCCGGCTCGGGGTTGGCACTGACCAGTACGCCGTTATTGCCCTTGTGGATA
>JALREE010000020.1 GCA_023256835.1 Pseudomonadales bacterium
ATCAGGTGCAGGGCTATTTCTTCAGCAAGCCGCTGACCTTCGCCGACATCAAGGCCCTGTTGGGCCAGGAAGACTTCGTCGACCGCCGCATCCAGTCCGTGCTCGCCCTCGGCTGAGCCTCTCCGCCTTGCCGGAATGGCAATCCTGCTCTAAAGCTTGAAGCAGCGCCGCGCGCGCTCCCACCCCCCACAAGACACTGCCCATGGAAGGTCGCATGTCACTGGCCATCGTGCATACCCGCGCCAATATCGGCATCGACGCGCCACTGGTGACCGTCGAGACGCATCTCTCCAACGGCCTGCCCTCCCTGGCCATCGTTGGTCTGCCCGAGGCCGCGGTGCGCGAAAGCAAGGAGCGCGTGCGCAGTGCCATCCTCAATGCCGGGCTGGAGTTCCCTACCCGTCGCATGACCATCAATCTGGCACCGGCCGACTTGCCCAAGAGCGGGGGGCGCTACGATCTGGCGATTGCACTGAGCATCCTGGCGGCCTCGGGACAGATCCCGGTTCGGGGGCTGGCCAGCTACGAAGTGCTGGGGGAACTGGCTCTGGATGGCGCGCTGCGCCCGGTGCATGGTGTGTTGCCGGCCGTGCTGGCCGCGCGTGACCAGGGGCGAACGCTGTTGCTGCCCGCTGTCAACATGGCCGAAGCCGCGCTGGTGCGAGGGGTGAGAGCCCTGGCCGCCGAGCACCTGCTGCAGGTGTGCACCCAGCTGCGCACGGGGAGCGGGATGCAGTGTGTGGCATTCACGCCGCCCGCTCCCGTTCCCACTTCTGGGGCCAGCGTTAGCCTCGCCGACATCAAGGGTCAGCAGGCCGCCAAGCGTGCGCTGCAGGTGGCGGCGGCCGGGGCGCACAATATCCTGTTCATCGGCCCGCCCGGCACGGGCAAGACGCTGTTGGCCAACAGCCTGATCACCCTGTTGCCGCCTCTGGATGAAGCCGAAGCCCTGGAAGCCGCTGCCATACAGTCGATTGCGCGGCAGCCCATCGCTGCAGAGCGCTGGCTGCAGCCGGCCTTCCGCGCGCCGCATCACACGGCCACCAGCATCGCCCTGGTGGGCGGCGGCGCCCAGGCGAGTCCCGGCGAGATCACCCTGGCCCACCGCGGAGTGCTGTTCCTGGACGAGCTGCCGGAATTCAACCGCAGCGTGCTGGAGGTGCTGCGCGAGCCGCTGGAATCGGGCCGCATCACCATCAGCCGCGCGAACTATCGCCTGCAGCTGCCGGCCAATTTCCAGCTGGTCGCCGCGATGAACCCGTGCAAGTGCGGCTTTCACGGCGATCCGGACGGCCGCTGTCGCTGCACGCCCGAAGGCGTGAAACGTTATCTGGAGAAGATCTCCGGCCCCTTGCTGGATCGCATCGACCTGATGGTGGAAGTGCCACGGCTGGCGCCGCATGAGTTGCGGGCGGTGCGCCAGTCGGCAGCGGGAGGCGATGACGGCGCCCACGCGCAGAACCTCGCCCGCATTCGCGCCTGTCGGCAGTGGCAGAAGCAGCGCCATGGCAAATTGAACAGTGATCTGAGTGCCAGCGAGATCGCGACCAGTTGCGCGCTCGATGCTACAAGCGAACAGTTTCTGGAACTGGCTGTCCAGAAAATGCAGCTGTCGGCGCGGGCGCATCATCGCATTCTGAAGATTGCCCGCACCATCGCCGACCTGGAGGGCCGCGAGGACATCGCGAAGCCGGATATCGCGGAGGCGCTGGCTTATCGGCGGGTGGAGAAGTTTTTCAGGGGGTGAGTCTCAATACTGAGGGCGCTTCAAAGCAGAAAACAGTGGCTGCCAAGGCCTCACTGGCGAGGCCTTGGCAAAACGCTAACTCATGGAAGAGTGTAATCTTCCGCACAAGCCCCCGGATTCGGATTCGAGATTACGTCCATGTTTCCTCCGGATTCGAGAAGTGCGAACTGATTTGAATCGCCTAGTATGCTCCATTGGCCAGGTGCCCAGTTGTAGAGTGCATGAACCTACGGTTGAGACTCTGTGGTTGTATGCGCGGTATATTCAGTGACTCCATCCGGTGCGTTAGGACCCCATGCATGAGATTGCATCATGGTTTGAAGAAAAGTCATGGTTTCATAACTCGTCCAAAAAACCTCATGAGTCAAAGTCGTCCCAGGATACTTAAGACAATAGCTACTGAGTGCCGCAGATTGGTTAGAAAATGTGCTAAAGAAAATCGTAGCTGTGATCAAAACAATAAGGGAAGCAAATGTACTAATTCTTTTCATCTCAAAATCCTCTACACAATTCGATTTAAGTTATTTAAGTAATCGATCCGTATTCGCGCAGGAATTTCTTATAAGAAACTCAGCAACGTCAGGGGAGTCGGAGACTAATGCTGCCCAGTCAAGCCGCGTATAATTTACACTCCAAGAAGTAGCGCCTACGAGCTCACTTACTTCTATTTTTCCTTCTGGCTCCAATTTCTCAATCAAAGTTAGGTAGTGTTCCTCTAGTTCTTCATTCTCTATTTGCTCCGCCAAAGAAAAAAGAGTTGCTGCTCTGTATAAATCATCACTAGCAAGCTCCTTTTTTGACGATATTAATGCACACGCATCTAGAAGTGTTTGCACCGACCTGGTAGCGATGAAGTTCTCGGCAGGTGCCGTTATTTCATGCAGAGCGGGATGGCTATCTGGAGTTCCAGCGGTACTTTGCGCTATCTTTCCCAGCGTGTGCATCCTGTAAGCGCCTCTGAGAATTATCCCTCTAGGCACTAAATCCGGATTCTCTTTGCTTGATAGGTGCACAGTAAATTCATGCAATTTTGCATTTATCCGATTTTGGTCAGCTTTCATTTCATAGTCTCCTCCCTGCTGCGCGACAGCATCAAGATGGATCAGTGTGAACAAGAATATCGCTATATACCTCATAAAAAAGCTCCATTTTCATTTTGAGTTATCTTGGGCTCTGTGCCAGAAAACCTGTCGCAAAATTCGTGGAAGATATCTGACAATAATAACTATAGTTTTAAGGTAATAGTTTTGTATGTAGGACTTTTGACATATTCATTCTATATATCGATGGCGTGAAGGAGTTGTGAGATCAGTGACATTTTTCGCCACTTCTATAATTCGTTGTTGTAAGCCTATGGCCTGCCAGGGTGTTTTTTGACCAGTTAAAACGTGAGAGTATGGCCCCCTCAATCGTGGTGAGGCATGAAGAATAGTCGATTTGCGGAAGAGCAGATCGTGAAGATGCTGCGCGAGGCGGACCGCACATCAGTGGCTGCGGTGTCCAAGGCCACAGAGGTCAGCGAGCAGAGTATCTACACCTGGCGCAAGAAGTATGGCTGCATGGCCGTTGACGAGGTTCGCAGACTGCGCCAGTTGGAGCAGGAGAACGCAAGGCTGAAGGAGGTACTTGCTGAGCGTGTACGCTGCTCAATGTCGCACGCTCAGCATTGCACTAGCGCCGCCGCATGGCGCAGAAGGACGAGCCCGCGATGGAGCAGATGCGGGCGCTGTCTGCGCAGTTCCCGCGCTACGGCTATCGATGAATACAGGTTTTCATGCGACGCGCAGGTGAGCAACGCAGTGCAATTCGCACATACCGCCTGTGGGCAAAGGCGAGCTTGCAAGTCCCACGTAAGCGGCCACGCATACGCGTCGCCAGCGCCCGACAACGCATACAGACGCCCACGATGGCCAATCAAGTGTGGGCGTATGATTTTGTCTTTGGTGCCTGTGCCAATGGCCAGCAGCTCAAATGTCTGACCGTTGTGGATAAGTACACGCACGAGTGTCTAGCCATTGATGTGGCGGGCTCCGTTCGCTCCAATCGCGTGATAGAAGTGCTTTTACAGTTGATCAGTGTTCGAGGCGCACCGCAGACACTGCGTTCAGACAACGGGCCGGAATTTGTGTCGCGAGCACTGCTGCGCTGGGCTCTGAAGAATGAACTTGGCATGTTTCCGATCGATCCGGGTAAGCCATGGCAGTGTGACACGGCCGAGAGCTTCAACGGCAAGTTCCGTGATGAGTGCCTATCGATGGAATGGTTCAGAGCGCGCCAAGAAGCAAAGGCAGTCATTGAGAGCTGGCGAGTGCCTTACAATCCTGTCCGACCCCATTCAAGTCTTGCGAACATGACGCCAGGTGAGTTCAGACAGAAGTGCAATTCAGCAATCAAAACCGGGGCAGTAGTCCAGTTTTGAATGGCTCGAAGAAGCCCGGCAGGTCACTGTCGCTCCGAGAGAATACGCTGCCGGCAGGCTGGCTTCAGGCCTTCCCCTGCTCCTTCATCAAGGCTTCCAGCCGCGCCACTTCCTGCTCCAGCTGCGCCAATCGTTCCTCGGCGCGCGCCAGTGCTGCCGACTGCGCCTCGAACTCGTCGCGGGTCAGCAAGTCGAGCGAGGCGAACGCCTTCTGCAATACCGCGGCCATGGCCTTGCGAGCCTCTTCGCCGGCAGCTTCGGCCTGGGGCAGCAGGCGCGTGAGCTGCTGGGTCAAGTCTTCAAGGAACTGTTTGTTGATCATGAGGGTGTCTTCCGTTGTCGGTTTGAAGGATGCGGCCGGGATTGTAGCCCAATGCCTGCGGACGCCGCACGCCAGTGCAGAACAGAATGGTGCACGCGAACCAAAACGGTGCAGGAGGCGCGCGAAACCGCTTTGCAGCCCTTGGTGAATGCCCCCTCGTGCGCCGTCGATCTCTTCCGCGTTGCCGCAAAAAAGTCCATTGCTTTCAATCAATTGAAGCTTGAGCGCCAGGGCAATTCCCAAACTGGGCACGCATTGTGCTTCGGCTGGATCGTACATCGCTGCGAGCGTCCACGAGAAACACAATACGCCGCATCGCTGCTGCTGACCTGAAAGGTCAAAAACTTTACTACAACGTCAAGGAGCTATTCCAAATGAAGAAACTTACACAAGCATTGCTCGCCGCCGGATTCATGTCTGCAGCAGTGACTGCCAGTGCGCAGGAAGCATCCATCGCTGGCAACGTGGCATTGAAAACCGACTACATCTACCGCGGTATCTCTCAGACCAGCGGCGGCTCGGCAATCCAGGGTGGTTTCGACTACGCCTCCGAATCCGGCTTCTATGTAGGGACCTGGGCTTCCAGCATCACGTTTGACGACAGCATCGAGCTGGACTACTACGGCGGTATCCGCGGCAGCTTCACCGAGGAAGTCGGCTACGACTTCGGTGCGCTTTACTACGATTATCCGGGCAACAGCAATGACGACTTCCTGGAAGTCTACGGCAAGTTCACCTACGCGGGCTTCCTGGCCACCATCAACTACTCCGACGACTTCTTCGCCGGTGTGGGCGATGCCATGTACTACACGCTGGACTACGGCGTTCCGCTGGGCAATGACATCACTCTGGGCCTGCACTACGGCCTGCAGACCTTCGATCAGGATGTCTTCGGTGATGAAGATGCCTACTCCGACTACAACGTCTCCCTGACCATGCCGTTTGCCGGTGTGAATCTGTCGCTGATGTACAACGACACCACGCTGAGCGAGGCTGACTGTGCCGGTTCCGAGGACTGCAGCAGCGTCATCGTGTTCGGCATCGCCAAGGCGTTCTGACGAATGAAGATCATGGTCGCCAGCCGCGAACGTGATCTGACTGCAAGCCCTTTGAAAGGCCCGCGCGCTGCGTGCTCGCGGGCCTTTTCTTTTGCCTGCTCAATACGCGGGCTGCACAGCCTGCGAAGCATCCGCACGACATTGGTGCGATGCATTCTGGAATGCTCCATATCGGTGCGATTTCCGGGCGGGTGCTACATCAATCCATTCAACTACGCGCACGTATTCGTGTATCACATTGTAAATTCAGTATTTTTCCTTTGTGGCACGCCCCGTGCATCAGGTCGATTCAGGTGTATCTGCACTGAATCGGCGGAGCAGATATTAAGAAGGTAAGGAGCAAACACATGAAGCTAGTTACGGCAATCATCAAGCCTTTCAAATTGGACGATGCCCGCGAAGCGCTGTCAGAAATCGGCGTGCAGGGCATCACCGTGACCGAAGTGAAAGGTTTTGGCAGACAGAAAGGACACACGGAACTTTATCGCGGGGCAGAGTATGTCGTGGACTTCCTGCCCAAGGTGAAGATCGAAGTGGCGATCGGCGACGACCTGCTTGATCAGACGCTGGAAGCCATCACCAAGGCGGCCAATACCGGAAAGATCGGCGACGGCAAGATCTTCGTCACCGACCTGCTCCAGGTCATCCGCATCAGAACTGGCGAGACCGGCGAAGAAGCTGTGTAAGGCACTCACTACTCAAATCAATCAGGCGTCAAGAACTCGATTCGGGTTCGGAGGTATCAAGGTGGAAGACCAAATTTATCAACTGCAGTACGCAATCGACACATTCTATTACCTGGTGTGTGGCGCATTGGTGATGTGGATGGCCGCAGGTTTCGCGATGCTGGAATCGGGCCTCGTGCGTGCCAAGAACACGACAGAGATCCTGACCAAGAACATCGCGTTGTTTGCGGTGGCCTGCATCATGTACATGGTGTGCGGTTACGCGATCATGTACGGCGGCACCGTGTTCCTGTCCGGGATCGACGGTGGCGAGACTCTGGTGGCTGATGCCCTGGCCTCCAAGGCAGAGGAAGGGTTCGAAGGCGGTGCCGTGTACTCCGGCGCGTCCGACTTCTTCTTCCAGGTGGTGTTCGTGGCCACCTGCATGTCCATCGTCTCCGGCGCTGTTGCCGAGCGCATGAAGCTGCTGGCCTTCCTGGCTTTCGCAGTGGTCATGACTGGCGTGATCTACCCGATGGAAGGCTCCTGGACCTGGGGTGGCAACGCCGTGTTCGGCATGTACACGCTGGGTGACCTCGGCTTCTCCGACTTTGCCGGTTCGGGCATCGTGCACCTGGCAGGCGCCTCCGCTGCGCTGGCAGGCGTGCTGCTGCTCGGCCCCCGCAAGGGCAAGTACGGCGCTGACGGCAGCGTGAAGGCCATCCCGGGCTGCAACCTGCCCATGGCCACGCTCGGCACCTTCATCCTCTGGATGGGCTGGTTCGGCTTCAACGGCGGTTCCGTGCTGAAACTGGCGGACATCTCCAATGCCAACGCTGTCGCCATGGTGTTCATGAACACCAATGCCGCTGCCTGCGGCGGGCTGGTGGCCGCTCTGTTCTTGGCCCGCGCCATGTTCGGCAAGTTCGACCTGACCATGGCACTCAACGGCGCCCTGGCCGGACTGGTGGCCATCACGGCAGAACCCTCCACGCCGACCGCACTGGAAGCGACGCTGTTCGGCGCCCTGGGCGGCTTACTGGTGGTGTCCAGCATCGTCTTCATGGACAAGCTGAAGATCGACGACCCGGTGGGTGCCATTTCCGTGCACGGCAGCTGTGGCCTGCTGGGTCTGCTGCTGGTGCCGATCACCAATGACGGCGTGAGCTTCTCCGGCCAGATCATCGGCGCCCTGACCATCTTTGTCTGGGTGTTCGTGACCAGTCTGATCCTGTGGTCCATCCTCAAGGCCGTCCTCGGCATACGCGTGAGCGAAGAGGAAGAAGCGACTGGCTGCGACGTGTCCGAGTGTGGTCTGGAAGCCTATCCGGAGTTCACCAAGTAAGCCCCGCAGTGAAGAAGGTTACCCTCCATTGAAAGCGCCCCTCGGGGCGCTTTTTTTTTCGGCGCGCCTTGCACCGCCAATGCAGCTGAGTCTGCCGCTCAACGGGTCAGATCACCCCAGAGGTACTGGGCCAGTGCGATGGCGACCACCGGCGCCGTCTCGGTGCGCAGCACGCGAGGGCCCAGGCGGCAGGTCTGGAAACCGGCCGCCACGGCGAGCTCGACCTCATGTTCGGCAAGACCTCCCTCGGGGCCGATCAGCAGGGTCACTTCCGCGGGAGGCGTTGCGACCTGCAGACCGGCAGAGCCGAGATGGTCCAGCACGAAGCAGGCCCCGGTGCGGGGGCGGGCCAGCCAGTCCTGCAGCGTCGCGGGCGGTTCCACAGCAGGCACACTGCAGCGCCCCGACTGTTCGCTCGCGCTGATGGCGATGCGTTCCAGGTGCCCCAGACGGTTGTCCACGCGATCCGGCTTCACCTTGACCTCGCAGCGCTCCGTCAGCAGCGGCACGATGGACGTGACGCCCGCCTCCGTCGCCTTCTGCACCGCATAGTCCATGCGCTCCCCGCGGGAGAGGCCGAGGCCGAGATGGATGCGCAGCGCAGGGTCTGCATGGCACTCGCGACGCTGTGTCAGTTCCACGGTCACACTGCGCTTGTCCACCTGCAGGATGTTGGCGAGGTGTTCCCCGTCGGTCCCATTGAAGAGGGCCACCTGCTCCCCCGGCCGCAGCCGCAGCACCTTGACGAGGTAATGCGCCAGATCGTCCTGCAGCACCAGCGTGGCGCCACTGTGCAGCGCCTGCGGCGTGTGGAGGCGGGACAGACGCATCTCAGCGCGCGCTCAGGCCGAGGT
>JALREE010000031.1 GCA_023256835.1 Pseudomonadales bacterium
ATGGGGTAAGTGCCCCGTTCCGGTCTAACAGCCTTTGCGGAGGAAGCCGATCCTCTGGTGCCAAACAGTAGAAATCGGGCTGCCTGAGAGCTATTCTCACGGAGAAAAATCAGCTCAGAGTCGCACTTGATGTTCCGCTCGATTCATGCGTTTCAGTTCCCGTCAGATCGAGAATGCCCAGTCACTGCTAGTTCCAATGCTTAAGGTCAGAGCGCGAATCGCGGGCCGATCTCTTTTCGGCTTAGGCAAAAATGCGAAGTCTTGCGTGGCAGCCGCTCGACTGAGATACGAACCCTGCACAACAGTCACTGCCGTATAGAGGATCATGCACATCGATCTAAATGCCGATCTGGGCGAAGGCGCCGCGCACGATCGCGAGCTGCTGACGCTGGTCAGCTCCGCCAGCATCAGCTGTGGCGTGCATGCCGGAGATGCCGACACCATGGCTGCCGCCATCCGTCAGGCACTGGCTCACGGGGTGCGGATCGGGGCCCACCCATCCTTCCCCGACCGCGAACATGGCGGCCGCGCGCCCATGCAACTGGGCTTCGCCAGCCTGCGCAATCATCTGCTCTACCAGCTCGGCGCGCTGGACGCCCTGGTGCGCGCCCAGGGCACGCGCCTGGCCTACGTCAAACCTCACGGCGCGCTGTACAACCAGGCCGCCGCCGAGCGGCAGCTGGCCGAGGATCTGGTGCTGGTGGTGCAGGAGTTCGATCCCCAACTGGCGTTGCTGGGGCTGGCGGGCGGCGAGCTGGACTACGCGGCCCGCCAGGTGGGCCTGCGCTTCATCCCCGAAGCCTTCGTCGACCGCCGCTACAGCCCCGCCGGCAGCCTGCTGCCGCGCAGCGATCCGCGTGCCCTGCTGCACGATCCGCAGGAAGCACTGGCGCAGGCGCTGGAAATCATCACGGAAGGCTTCGTCACGGCTGTTGACGGCAGCCGGGTGCCGGTGCAGGCGCAGTCGCTGTGCCTGCACGGCGACACGCCCGAGGCCCTGCTGTTCGCCCGCACGCTGCGAGCCGCCTTCGACGACGCGGGCATCGCGATCAGATCTTCCCCACCATGCGCGTGAGGATGGACTGGAACTCGGCCTGACTCATGTCCACTTTCTCCAGTACCCGCCCGTAGAGCGTGATAGCGGGGACATTGCGACCCGGAAAATCCTGCTGAGCCTGCTGCAGACAGTAGAGCACCGCCCGCTCCTTGCGGGTGAGGCCGTCCCGCAAGTTGGGAATGAGGTCTTCGAGGGCAATGCGAGGCATGGGCGTCATCAGCGCACGGCCTCAACCTGTTGCGCCTTCCAGTTCTCGTACTATTCCAGACTGACCATCTCATTGAGGGCGCGGTATTCCTCAGAGCGCTGCTGCAGATTGGCGCGCATGATATCACCGGCCGAAAGCAGACCGGCATACTCGCCGCCCTCCTCGATCAGCAGATGGCGGATCCGGCGACCGAGAAACTTGTCGTAAAGCTGGAGGACCTGTTCGTCCACATGGGCCGAGATCAACGCTCGGGTCATGCTCTGACTGACCTTTTCGGTGCGGGGGTCGAACTGGGGATCGAGGGTGCGATGCAGCAGATCGCGCTCGGTCCAGATGCCGACGACGAGAATGGCGCCCACGCGATGCTGCGTCATGATCTTGACCGCCTGGTACACAGTGGCCTCCATGTCCACAGTGAGCATTTGGCCGCTCTTTTCACGAAGAATGTCTCTGGCTATTCTTTTCATTGTTGTGCTCCATCCAGCGTAGTCTTGGCGTTTCACGTTACGCTGGCTACACGCAGGCTGGCAAGATGGCTCGCTTCGCCTTCACTCGCGAATGCTGACGCCCGTCGCACAAAAGTCCAGCCACTGGTTGATGCAGCGGGGCGCATCGGCAGGATCGTGACTGACGAAGAGAATCTGGGTGGGCGTGGTGGCGGCGATGTGATCGACGACATCCAGCACGAGTTGGCGCCAGGCATCATCGAGCCCCACACACGGCTCGTCGAGTATCAGAATGGCCGGTTGCTTGACCATCGCACGTGCCAGCAGCACAACTCGCTGCTCGCCGAACGAAAGCTCGTGATAAAGCTCGCCCGCCAGCGGCAGCAGATTCAGCGCCGCGAGCCAGTCCCGCGCCGCCTGCTGTTCACTGGCGCCACTGTCATCGTAGAGTCCGACGGAATCGAAGAACCCCGAGACCCCCACATCCAGCACGCGCCAACCCTTGCAGTAGCGCAGCTGCAGGTCGTTCGACACCACGCCGAAACGCGCCTTGACCTCCCACACCGACTCCCCGCTGCCGCGACGCCGGCCGAACAGCACCACATCCTGGCCGTAGGCCATGTGGTTGTCGCCGCACAGCAGGCTGAGCAAGGTGGACTTGCCGCAGCCATTGGGACCGCTGATCAGCGCGTGCTGCCCGCGCCGGAAGGTCCAGTCCAGCGCGCGCAGCACGGGCTTGCCGGGGTAACCGGCGTCGACCTTGTGCAAGGCCAGCAAGGGCTGGTCAGGGGGCAGCGGCGAAAACGGCCGGCGCAGGGGGTTGACGGGCAACTGCGCGGGCGCAGGCAGCCGCCGCTGTGCCAGCTGCATGAACTCGGCGCTCGCGCGCACGCTGGCCAGAGCCCCGCTGGACACCAGGGTCAGACTGTCCAGCAGCGCCAGGTGCGTGATGCCCGGCAGGATGTCGTGCGCGCGCCGGCACAGCAGGAGCGTCGTGGTGTCCGGCCCAAGGTGCTGGGTCAGCACCCGCTGCAGGGTTTCCCGCGTTGTGCGATCGATGCTCTCCAGGGGTTCGTCCAGCACCAGCAGTCGCGGCCGGCGAAACAGAGCGCGGGCCAGCAGGGCCTTGCGCATCTGGCCGGAGGAAAGATAGCGGATGCCACGCGCCTGCATCTCTTGCAGATCGAGTGCTGCCAGCAGATCCTGCAGTCGCGCCTCGTCGGCGTCCGTCAGCGGCAGGCCGGCACTGACCAGGGCGTGCACCGTGGTGCCTTGATCGTGGGCGGAAGGGTCGTACTCGCTGATGTCGTGACGGACATCCAGCGCGGCGAGGCGCTGCTGCTCCTCGAAGGACACGAAGAGCACATCGCGCTGTGGGTCGAAGTCCGGCGCGAAATGCAGGGCGGCGCTGCCGCTGTGCAGGCGACCGCAGAGCAGCTGGGCCAGCACGGTCTTGCCGGCGCCATTGCCGCCGAACAGACACCAGTGCTCGCCCTGGCGCAGCGTGAAGCCGGACACCTGCAGACCGCGGCGACCGCTGAGCCGACACAGGCTTGCATCGAGGCGCACCAGCTCAGGGGAAAACGAGGACTGTGAAGTCACGAATGCCACCCCTGCCCCGTCATGCCGAGCTCAGTCGACAAGCGTCTGGGCGACCAGCGCCTTGAACTTGTCGCCCAGGGCATGAGCACCGGCCGGTTCGATCTGCAGCATCAGCACCGCGATGGTGTCCGTCTGCGGATCGGCCCAGGCAAAGGTGCCCAGCGAGCCGGTCCAGCCGAATTCGCCGTTGTTGACCGCGGAGGGGCTTTGCGCGGCATCGATGACCACCATGTAGCCATAACCCCAGCCGCGATCGAGGATGCGGCTCGTGGGGGACATGCCGATGGGCAGCAGGTCGGCAGGAATATGGTTGCGCGTCATCTCGGCGATCCCCGCGGCAGAGAGCACTCGGCGATCGTCCAGCTCCCCCCCGTTGAGGAACATCTGCAGCAGACGCAGATAGTCGGGCACGGTGCTCACCAGCCCGGCCGAGCCTTCCTTGAGCGGCGGGTCCTGGGTGATGGGGATGTCCATGTCCGGCTGCTTGCGCAGGGCGCTGCCGTCGCGGGGCACCTGATACAGGCGGGCCAGCCGGGCGACCTTCTCCGGCGGCACGAAGAAGGCCGTGTCGACCATGCCCAGCGGGCCCAGCACGTGTTCCTGCAGATAGGCATCGAAGGCCTGGCCGGTGACGATCTCGATGACGCGCCCCAGCACCGTGGTGGATTCGCTGTAGACCCAGACCGTGCCTGGGTCGCCCACCAGCGGCACGGCCGCCACCTTCTCGACGAACTGCTCCAGTGTGTCACCCCGCGAGCGCACGGCGCGACTCTGGTAGAGCGCACGGTCGCGATGGCTCAGACCGCCGATGTTCAGCAGCAGATCGCGCAGGGTGGCCTGTCGCGCGGGGGCGCGCAGCGGGCTGTTGTCGGGGTCGTCCGGATTCACGAACACCTGCATGTCGGCGAAGCTCGGAATGTAGCGGGACACGGGATCATCCAGCGCGATGCGCCCCTGCTCCACCAGCTGCATCACTGCCAGCGAGGTGATGGCCTTGCTGAGAGAGCGAATCTGGAAGATCGAAGCCTCCTGCATCGGCTCGCCGGCCTCGATATCCTGCCAGCCCAGGCTCTGCAGATAGACCACCTTGCCATGACGCATCACGCCCGCCACCAGACCCGGCACACGACCATCGTCCACATGCTGACGCAGCATGGTGTCCAGCAGGCCGAAACGCGCCGAGGACATGCCCACCGCCTCCGGCTCGGCTCGGGGCAATGCCGGAGCGGGCTGCGCCAACAGGGAAGACGAGGCCAGCAGCAAGGTGCCGAGCGCCGCGGCGCGGGCAAGTTCAGGCAGGAAACGAAGGGAGTGGCGAGTGGCATGGCGCATGGGAAGGCCTCGAGTTCTTGTTATGGAGTGCAGCCCGGTCGCACGGCGACTGCAAGGCTGTCGGGATGATAAGCGCTTTGCCGGCAAAGACAAATCGGCGGAATGCCATCTGACTGCGTCAACCCACTTGCACGATCAGGGCGAGAGGTTCAGGATAGCCCGCGCTGTTGCTCCGCCTCTCCTGCTCGCAGGTCCGGACTCGGAGCTGCACTACAGGCTGACCAGGTTCGTTATCACACATTGCAAGGCAATGTCCGGACTGGCAAGGCTCCCACCCACCCAGAGGAGGTGTTTGCATGAAGCATTCATTGAACAAGATCGTTGCAGGCTTGATGGTTTCCGGTGCACTGGCGGGTTCCGCCCAGGCAGCGGAGTTTGTGCGTTATGAACAGAATGGCACGGTGTCCTGGGGCGAACTGGTCGACTCGACCATTCACCAGCTGAGCGATGCGCCCTACCTGGGCGGCACCCGCACCGGCACCACCGTGGCGGAATCCGCAGTGACCCTGAAGGCCCCGGTCGACCCGGAGCTGGTCGTAATGACCGCGCTCAACTTCCGCAGCCACATCACTGGCGAGCCGGCCGAGTACCCCGGCCTGTTCATCGTGCCGGCCAATTCCATCATCGGCCCGAACGAGAACATGATCATTCCCGTCGACTCCAACAACTTCCATTACGAAGCAGAAGCGGTGGTGGTGATCGGCAAGCGCGCCGACAACGTGTCCGTGGAAGATGCGTCCGACTACATCTTCGGCGTGACTGCCGGCAACGACGGCAGCGCCCGTGACTGGCAATCCGCCGACCTGCAGTGGACCCGTGCCAAGGGCAGCAAGACCTTCAACGCAGTCGGCCCGACCCTGGTCACAGGCATCGACCCGAACAATGTGCAGATCGAAGGACGTCTGAATGGCACCGTCGTGCAGGGCGAAAACACCTCCGACATGCTGTTCAACTTCGACTACATGGTCAGCTACATTTCCCGCTACTTCGTGCTCGAGCCCGGCGATCTGGTGTGGTCCGGCACCATGGGCACCACGCGCCAGCTGAACCACGGCGATGTGTATGAAGTGGAGATCGAAGGCGTGCCCGTGCTGCGCACACCGGTCATCAAGGCTGGCATGTAAGGCCTGACCGGCAAATGAAAAAGGGGAAGTGGCGTCCTGCCACTTCCCCCTTCTCCGGGAGTCCCCCCCCCTCGTGTTGTGCTTGCTGCCGGACTACTGCGCGGCGGTGAACAGACTCTGATCCACGTACTTCCAGTACACCTGACCGAAGAACATCTCGTCCCAGCTCTGATCCCCCCAGGGCACGG
>JALREE010000228.1 GCA_023256835.1 Pseudomonadales bacterium
CAGCGGCCCCCCATCCAGGGCCTCGGGGCTCAGATGAATGGCGGCCGGCACCTTGCCCGAGGCGCCGGACATGCGCCCGTCCGTGACCAGAGCCACCTTCAGGCCTTGATCCTGCAGCACCCCCAGATGCGGCGTGAGCTGATGCAGCTCCGGCATGCCATTGGCGCGCGGGCCCTGGAAACGCACCACCGCCACGAAGTCCCGGGTGATTTCGCCCCGACGCAGGCGCGCGACCAGCTCGTCCTGATCATTGAAGACCATGCAGGGCGCCGTGACCCGACGATGTTCCGGCTTCACCGCCGAGGTCTTGATGATGCCCTCCCCCAGATTGCCGTGCAGCACGCGGATGCCGCTCTCGGCCGCGAAGGGGGCACTCGCCGGGCGCAGCACCTCCGGCAGCGTCGACGCCGCCGTGTGTTCCCGCCACTGCAGCTGCCCCGCCCCATCCAGACTCGGGGTGCGGGTCATGGCATCCAGCCCCTCCCCCATCAGCGTGATCACCTGCTCGTTGAGCAGTCCGGCGCCACGCAGCTCGCGCACGAGAAAGGCCATGCCGCCCGCCTGCTGGAAGGCATTCACGTCGGCTTCGCCGTTCGGATAGACCCGCAGCAGCAGCGGCACGACTCGGGACAGGCGATCGAAGTCCTGCCAGGTCAGCACCAGGCCGGCCGCGTAGGCGATGGCCACCAGATGCAGGGTGTGATTGGTGGAGCCGCCCGTGGCCAGCAGCGCCACCAGGGCATTGACCAGGGAATTCTCCGTCACCAGGCTGGCCAGCGGACGGGCGCTGCCCTGCGGGTCGGCGGCGGCGATCACCCGACGCACCGTCTCCGCCGTCAGGGCCTCGCGCAGCGGCGTGCCCGGATTGACGAAGGACGCCCCGGGCAGTTGCACACCGAACATCTCCATCAGCACCTGATTGCTGTTGGCCGTGCCATAGAACGTGCAGGTGCCCGGGCTGTGATAGGACGCCGCCTCGGCCTCCAGCAGTTCCTCGCGACTGGCCAGGCCCTGGGCATGGCGCTGACGCACCGCCGCCTTCTCCTTGTTGGAAATGCCTGAGGGCATGGGGCCGGCGGGAATGAAGCCGGCGGGCAGATGCCCGAACTGCAGCGCGCCGATCAGCATGCCCGGCACGATCTTGTCGCACACGCCCAGGCAGAGCACGCCGTCGAACAGGTTGTGGCTCAGGCTGATGGCCGTGGCCATGGCGATCACGTCGCGGCTGAACAGGCTCAGCTCCATGCCGGGCTGGCCCTGGGTCACGCCGTCGCACATGGCCGGCACGCCGCCCGCCACCTGGGCGCTGGAGCCCAGCTCCCGCGCCACCTGCTTGATGAAGGCCGGGTAGGTCTCCAGCGGCTGGTGGGCGGAGAGCATGTCGTTGTAGGCCGTGACGATGCCCAGATTGGCGCTCTGCATCAGCCGGATGCGCTGCTTGTCGAGCTCGCCACAGGCGGCGAAGCCATGGGCGAGATTGCCGCAGGAAAGCGTGCGCCGGGGCGGCAGCAGCTCCCGCGTGCGCTGCATGCGCAGCAGGTACAGACGCCGGCTCTCGGCGCTGCGGCGGCGGATGTCCTGGGTGACCTGTTCGATGACGGGATGCATGGCGGGCTCCTCAAGGCGTCTCGGCATAATGAATTTCCAGCGGCAGGCGCGGGTTGTGCAGCAGGGCGCGCACCGGCAATGCCGCCACCGCCCCGTCCTGCATGGCCGTTTCCAGCACGGCGCGCTTGCCGGCCCCCACCAGGTGCAGGAACAAGCGTGAGGCCCCCAGCAGGCACGGCAGGGTCAGCGTCATGCGCAGATGCGGCGCGCGCGGCGGGCGCAGGCCACAGCACAGGTGGCGCGTATCGCTCAGGGCTGCAGGCAGCTCGGCGGCATCCGGGAAGAAAGACGCCGTGTGGCCGTCCTCGCCCATGCCCAGCACAGCCAAGTCCAGCGGCATGGCCTGCGCCCGCAGGCGGGCGTCCACCTCGGCCACCGCCTCGAAGGGCGTGGCAGCAGGCGTAGTCAGGCCGACGAAACGCGCACTCGCGGCCGGTCCCTGCAGCAGCTGCTCGCGCACCAGGCGGGCATTGGCATCGGCGTGGTCCGGGCTCACCCAGCGCTCATCCACCAGCGTTACCGTGATGTCGGCCCAGGGCAGATCGATCGCGGCCAGCGCCGCGAACAGCCCGCGCGGCGTGCTGCCCCCGGACACAGCCAGCGTTGCTCGGCCCCGCGCCTGTACGGCGGCGGCCAGCGTGGCGGCGATCTCGGCGGCCAGCACCGGCACCAGCTCGGCATCGCGTGCGTACTGCGCCAGTGTCCAGGCCATGCCTCACTCCTGCCAGTGGCGGCCGTCGCGGGCGATCAGCGCAATGCTCTCGGTCGGCCCCCAGCTGCCGGCGGCATAGGGCACGGGGCGCTGCATGGCTTTCTGCCAGCCGGCCACAATGCCATCCACCCACTGCCAGGCCGCCTCCACCTGATCGGCGCGCATGAACAGAGTGGAACTACTGCGCATCACGTCCAGCAGCAGGCGCTCGTAAGCATCGGGCACGCGGCGCGTGGTGAACACGTCCGAGAGCGAGAGGTTCAGGGACACCAGCTCCAGTGGCATGGCATCGTCCAGCCCCGGCACCTTGTTCAGCAGATGCAGGCGGATACCCTCCTCGGGCTGCAGGCGGATGACCAGGCGGTTGGCGCCGCCCAGCGGCATCTGTTCGCCGAAGATGGCGTGAGGCACCTCGTTGAACTGGATGACGATCTCGGAAAAGCGCTTGTGCATGCGCTTGCCGGTGCGCAGATAGAACGGCACCCCGGCCCAGCGCCAGTTGTTGATGCGCGCCTTGATGGCCACGAAGGTCTCGGTGTGCGAGACGGGCTTGGCGCCGGCTTCCTGGGTGTAGCCCGGCACACTCTGGCCACCGCTGCTGCCCGCCACGTACTGGCCGCGCACGGTGCAGTCCTCGACATCGCGACGCGTCATGGGCGCGAGCGAGCGCAGCACCTTGAGCTTCTCGTCGTGCACAGCCCAGGAAGCAAGCGAGGCCGGCGGCTCCATGGCCACCAGGCACAGCAGCTGCAGCAGATGGTTCTGCACCATGTCGCGCAGTGCACCGGCCTCGTCATAGAACTGCCAGCGCCCCTCCACG
>JALREE010000229.1 GCA_023256835.1 Pseudomonadales bacterium
CTTGGTCTGCAGCAGGCACTGGGTGGCCATCACGTGCTCCACCTCGGACGTACCGATGCCATGCGCCAGTGCGCCCAGCGCTCCATGCGTGGAGGTGTGCGAGTCGCCGCAGACGATGGTCATGCCCGGCAATGTGGCGCCCTGTTCCGGACCGACCACATGCACGATGCCCTGACGCTCATCGTTCATGTCCAGCTCGAAGATGCCGAATTCGCGACAATTGTCGTCCAGCGTCGTCACCTGAATGCGCGAGATCGGGTCGCGGATGCCTTCCAGGCCCTGCTGGCGCTCTTCGCGGGTCGTGGGGATGTTGTGGTCGGGCGTCGCGAAGTTGGCTTCTGCGCGCCACGGACGGCGCCGCGCCAGCCGCAGCCCTTCGAAGGCCTGCGGCGAAGTCACTTCGTGAATCAGCTGGCGATCGATATAGATGAGTGCCGTCCCGTCATCGCGCTGCTTGACGAGATGCGAGTCCCAGAGTTTGTCGTACAAGGTTTTACCAGTCATGAGAATTTACCGTATTGGCCATCACTGTGAGATGTGGAAAAACTATACTCGTCGTATTTAAATAACCGAAATGAAACTATTTTATGATTTTGATTCCCCTCAGGAATCTTTCTGACCTGCACCGATCACCGGCGTGATGGAGACCACCCCGGCGTTCTGCGCGCGATGGCGCAACAGATGATCCATGAGCACGATCGCCATCATGGCCTCGGCGATGGGGGTGGCTCGAATGCCGACGCAGGGATCATGGCGACCGGTGGTGACCACCTCGACGGGATTGCCGTGAATGTCCATGGAACGGCCGGGAAGGCGGATGCTGGACGTGGGCTTCAAGGCAATGCTGGCCAGGATGTCCTGACCGGAGGAAATGCCCCCGAGGATGCCCCCGGCATTGTTCGAGAAAAATCCCTCGCGCCGCATCTCGTCGCGGTGCTCGGTGCCCTTCTGGGTCACACATTCGAAGCCGGCACCGATCTCCACCCCCTTCACGGCATTGATGCTCATCAAGGCATGGGCAAGATCGGCATCAAGGCGATCGAAGACTGGCTCGCCCAGACCCACCGGCACGCCGGTGGCGACGATGTTGATACGGGCGCCGATGGAATTGCCTTCCTTGTTGAGGGCCGCCATATAGGCTTCCATCTCCGGCACACGTGCGGCATCCGGGCAGAAGAACGGATTGCGCTCGACCTCATCCCAGTCGAAGTTTTCAATCTTGATGGGGCCGAGCTGGCTCATGTAGCCACGAATGCGGACACCACAGTGCTCCAGCAGATACTTTCTGGCGATGGCTCCAGCCGCCACCCGCATGGCGGTCTCCCGGGCAGAGGAGCGGCCACCGCCACGGTAATCACGGATGCCGTATTTTTGCTGATACGTGTAGTCGGCGTGAGCGGGACGGAACTGTTCGGCGATCCGGCCATAGTCTTTGGAGCGCTGATCGGTGTTCTCGATGAGCAGACCGATGGGCGTACCGGTGGTGCGACCATCGAAGACACCGGAAAGAATGCGCACTTCGTCCGCTTCCTGCCGCTGGGTCGTGAAACGCGAGGTACCTGGCTTGCGGCGGTCGAGATCGCGTTGCAGGTCCTCGACGTCGAGTGCCATGCCGGGAGGGCAGCCATCCACGATGCAGCCCAGCGCGGGACCATGACTCTCCCCGAAAGTGGTGACTGTGAAGAGCTTGCCGATCGAGTTTCCAGACATGCGTCACCTGCGGTGAAGAATTTGAGGGCCGCGCCCGTTTCGGGCGCCCAGAAAGGCGGCGAATTGTACACCATGATCCCGGGTGTTACGAATCATCACAGACCATTGCTTAGACAAAGTGAGACCGAAACGCCAGCAGCTGCTCGCGGGTGAGCATGAAGACACCGTCGCCGCCGTTGGCGAACTCGAGCCACAGCAGCGGCACCTCGGCAAGTCGCTCACTCAAGGCCTCGCGGGAATAGCCCACTTCCATGATCAGCACGCCCTCGGGCGCGAGGAAATCAGCCGCCTCGCGCAGGATCTGCAGGGGAATGGCCAGCCCCTCGTCGTCGGACACCAGTCCAAGTACCGGCTCGTGGCGGTACTCCGGCGGCAGTTCATCCACTTCCTCCTGCGCGACATAAGGGGGATTGCTGAGAATCAAGTCGTATGGCCCCTGCAGCGCGGTGAACAGATCTGACTCGATCACCCGAACGCGTTCGTCGAGACCGTGGCGATGCACATTGATGCGGGCGACCTCCAGGGCCTGCGGGGAAACATCGGCAAGATCCACCCTGCTCTGCTCGAAGGCCAGAGCCGTGGCAATGCCAATGCAGCCACTGCCTGTGCACAGATCCAGAATGCGTTCGGGCGTTCTGGGCAGCAGCGTCGCAAAACCTTGCTGGATCAGCTCAGCCATGGGGGAACGTGGT
>JALREE010000246.1 GCA_023256835.1 Pseudomonadales bacterium
CGCCCTTCAGAATGCCCGCCGCATCCGGATGCCCCAGCCAGCCCGTGATCATGCTCAGATAGACCTTGCGGAAGTCGGTGGTGTACTGCAGATTGCCGCCCTCGGTCAGAGACGAGAGACTCGGCACCTCGCCGTAGTGCCCGCCCTTCACACTCTTGCCGCCACGAACATCATGTTTGCGGCGCCATGGTCGGTGCCCAGGCTCACATTTTCCGCCACGCGGCGACCGAACTCCGAGAACACCAGCATCACCACGTCGTCGGCGCGGCCGATGCGCTCCAGGTCCAGCATGAAGGCCGAGACGGCGTCCGAGGTGTAGGTGAGCAGGCGCTGGTGCAGATCGTTCTGGAACACATGCGTGTCAAACGCGTTATTGCTGTAGGACACGTAGAACATCTGCGTCGGCATGCCGGCATCCAGCAGCGCCACCACCTTGGGCAGGTCGAGGCTGGCGATGCCGTAGTCCACCGGCGAGTCGTACTTCGCCCAGGCCTCGCGGATTTCGGTCTCGCTGTAGTGGCCCACGCCCATGGTGAACAGCTCCATGATCTCGCGGGCGAAGTTCTCGTTGGGCGCGCCCCTCACGTTCACGGCGAAATGACCATGCCAGAACAGCGCCATCTTCTCCTGCAGCGGGGCATTGCTCGCCAACATACGATTGGCCCACCACCAGGCCCCGCGGTCGGTCTCCAGCACGCTGGCGCGCAGCCAGTAGAAGAACTTGTTGACGATGGGCTGCAGCGGACGGTTGCCGCCGGCCTTCACCTGGATGCCCAGCGCGTGCCCGGTGGCCTTGGCCATTTCGGTGACGGCGGGGGCAGGGGTGCGGACCATGGGATGCGTCCTGTTCTTGTCTGTTTGGAAATTCGCTGGCGGCGCGTGAATCTGTTGTCATGGCAGGCAGCGTAGTGGGGAGCTTGCAATGCCTGATTTGTGGCAATGTGTGCAAGAATCGCGCAGCTGCCACGGCGGCAGCGACAACATCACGAAGGTGGCGGGCAATGACAGGACAAGCGAGAGGCAAGAACGCATGACGGACCCGCTGGGCTTCGCGCTGGCCGCCCTCATTCTGCTGGCGGCTCCCGGGCCGACCAATGCCCTGGTCTGTGTCGGCGGTGCCACGCTGGGTGCGGGGCGCGGCCTGCTGCTGGTGCTGGCGGCGCTGGCCGCCTACAGTCTGGCCATCGCGCTCCTGCTGGGCGTGCTGCAGACGGTGCTCGATGCGCTGCCCTGGCTGGGTGATGCCGTGGCGACTCTGGTGGCGGCCTATCTGATCCTTCTGGCCTGGCGCCTGTGGCAGCAGGGGCAGGCGGCAGGACAGCCCATGTCGCAGATCACGCCGACCAAGGTCTTCCTGGTCACCGTGGTCAACCCGAAAGCCTTCGTGCTGGCCTTCAGCATTCTGCCTCGGGGCGACGCGGCGCTGCACTGGTATCTGCTGGCACTCGCGGGCATCATCGCGCTGGTGGCGCTGGGCTGGCTGCTGCTGGGCGTGCTGATCGGCGCGGCGGCGGGCGCCGGGCACCAGCGTCTGTTGAACCGGCTTTCCAGCGGGGTGCTAGCGGGCTTCGCGGGCGTGATTCTCTGGCGTGTGCTGCAAGGGTGGCTGGCATGATCGAGTACACCGAATACACCAAGATGCTGATCGGCCTGATCGCCATCGTGAACCCGATCGGCGCCGTGCCCATCTTCATCTCGCTCACCACCGGCCTGTCCGACAAGGACCGCCGCCTGATCTACCGCACCACCACCTGGGCGGTATTCCTGATCCTCATGGCGGCACTGCTGCTGGGCGAGGCCATCCTCGACTTCTTCGGCATCACCATCAGTTCCTTCCGCGTGGCCGGTGGCATCCTGATCCTGCTGATGGCGATCTCGATGATGCACGCCCGCACCACCGACGTGAAACGCACCGACGAAGAGGCGCTTGAGAGCGAGCACATGAGCTCCGTTGCCGTGGTGCCGCTGGCCATTCCGCTGCTGGCGGGGCCGGGGGCGATCTCCACGGTCATCCTCTACGCCCACCGCGAGGCCAGCCTGCTGCATTACGCCCTGGTGGCGCTGGTGATCGTGCTGGTCTGCGTGCTGCTCTACCTGGCCTTCCGCTCGGTGAAGTACATCTCCCAGATCCTCAGCCAGACGGCGGTGAACGTGTTCGCCCGCATCATGGGCCTGATCCTGGCGGCCATCGCCATCGAGATCATCGCCAACGGCGTCAAGGGCCTGTTCCCGGATCTGGCCTGAGCAGGAGTTCCCGACGATGTGTGGCCGCTACGTTCCCCCCGATCAGCTGGCGCTGGAGCAGTTCTGGCGCCTCGATCGCAGCAACTGGCTGGGCTGGGCGCAGCCCCTGTTCAATGTCGCGCCCACCACGGTGGTGCCCATCATCGTGCGCGATGCCGACGGCGCCATCGTGCTGACCGGAGCCCGCTGGGGACTGGTGCCGGCCTGGTGGAGCAAGGACACCCTGCCGGCGCTGACCTTCAACGCGCGCTCGGAAGAGGCGGCGGAAAAGCCCACCTGGCGGCAGAGCCTGCGCACGATGCGCTGCCTGATGCCGGCGCGGGGCTGGTACGAGTGGAATGAACAGCAGCTGGTGCGCAGCGAGTCCGGCCGCCAGGTGCGGCAGCCGTATTTCTTCTCCAGTGCGCAGGACGAGGTGATTGCCTTCGCCGGCCTGTGGGCGGTGTGGGAGCGGCCCGGGGCCGAGCCGCTGCTTTCCTGTGCGCTGCTGTCGCGCGAGGCGGCGCCGGGCATTGCCGACATCCATCACCGCATGCCGGTGGTGTTGCGCGAAGAGGACTTCGACGCCTGGCTCTCCCCCGCCACCAGTGCACAACAGGTGCAGGCGCTGATCACCGGCGAGCGCGGGGATTTCCGGGCCTGGCCGGTGAGCACCCGCGTCAACAGCGTACGCAACGACGGCCCTGAGCTGATTGAAGAGGTGCGGGTGGCGAGTCTGTTCTGAACTCGCCACATGCCAGGTCTGCATGGCGTGGGCCCTGCGGGTGACAGGGACGAGCGCTGCCCCTCAGCCGCCCTTCGCTTCCGCTTCTGCCAGCGCCGCCAGCTGATCCGCCACCGCCGACCAGCCGGGCACGAAGCCCATCTCGTCGTGCTGCTTCATCGCCGCTTCGTCCCAGTGGCGGGCGCCGGCGCGGTAGCGGGTGCCCTTGCCCTCGGGGATCATCTCCCAGAAGCCGGTCATGAATGGCTTGTGCGGAATCCAGCCTTCGCGGAAGGCGTCGGTGTTCACGATCAGCCGGCCGGGAATCACCTCCAGATACACCCCCTCCAGCAGTTCGCCGCCCTCGCCGTTGGGGCCGCGCAGGATCATGGCGGAGCGCCCGCCCGGCCGCAGGTCCATGGCGATCAGCTCCGTTGTCCAGGGTTTCGGGCAGAACCATTCCTCCAGGCGCTCCACCCACACGCTCCAAACGATGTGCGGGGGTGCGTCGATGTAACGCTCGATGCTGATCTCGAAACCGTTCTCTGCCGTGCCACTCATGTCAGGTCTCCGTGATAGGCCGCTTCCAGCGCGGCGATGTCCAGTTTCTTCATCGTCATCATGCAGCCCATCATGCGTCCGATGGCCGGGCCGTTGCCGCTGCTCATCAGTTCGCCCATGCGCTGCGGCACCAGCTGCCAGGACACGCCCCAGCGATCCTTCAGCCAGCCGCACATGCTCTCCCGGCCGCCGTCGGCCGTGAGGGCGTTCCACAGGCGATCGAGCTCGGCCTGATCGCGGCAGCTCACGCTGATGGAGAAGGCCTCGCTCTGGGGGAACATCGGGCCGCCATTGAGACCCTGGAAGTGCTGCCCGGCCAGGGTGAACTCCACCAGCAGCGGCGTGCCGGCGGGCAGGGGCATGCCCTCCCCGTACTGCGACACCGCGCTGATGCTCGCGTCCTCGAACAGGCTGCAGTAGAACGTGGCAGCCTCAAGGGCCTGGGTGTCGAACCACAGGCAGGAGGCGACGCGGCTCATGCAGCGGCTCCCGCGCCGTGACGCTGGCCGACGATGGCGAACTCGGTGCCCAGCGGGTCCAGCCCGCGCACCATGAACAGGGTGCCGGGCACTTCCGAGGGGCCCTGCAGGACCTGCCCGCCCTCGGCCACGATGGCCGCGGCGGCCACGTCGATGTCAGCCACCATGAAGTAATACGTCCACTGCGGGTCCTGGGTGCCGGGTGTCACTGTCATCATGGCGCCGATGCTGACGCCGTTCTGGGTGATGAAGCGGTATTCGCCCATGGGGCCCATGTCGATGAAGTCGCCGCTCTGCCAGCCGAACTGCTCGCCATAGAACGTCAGCATGGCCTTGTGCTCCTGGGCATTGAGTTCGTTCCACACGCAGTGGCCGATCCCGTCCATGGAGAACGACTTGCTCGCCTCGGGCGAGCTGCCGCGCATGAGGTAGAACGGGTGCCCCTGCGGGTCCGTCAACATGGCGAAGCGGCCGACGCCGGGGATGTCGGTGGGCGGGATGTAGACATGGCCGCCCGCCGCCTGGATCGACGCCGCGCTGGCATCCACATCGTTCACGCCGATGTAGCCCAGCCAGGCGGCGCGGGCGCCTTTGGCACAGTCCTCGGGCGTGATGTGCAGCATGCCGCCGATGCCCTGGCCGGCGTAGCTGAAGAAGCGGTAATCGCCGCCGGGCATGCCCGAGGGTGC
>JALREE010000251.1 GCA_023256835.1 Pseudomonadales bacterium
GCTGGCGTCGGAGCGGTCGACCTTGTTGATCAGCACGATCGGCTTCAGGCCGAGGCGCAGCGCCTTGCCGAGCACGAACTTGGTCTGGGGCAGCGGGCCCTCGGCCGCGTCGACCAGCAACACGACGCCGTCGACCATCGCCTCTGTACGTGGCAGAGCGGCTGACCGCCCACTTTGGCGGTGCGAAGATCGTGCTCAAGCGGGAAGACTTGAACCACACCGGCGCACACAAGATCAACAACACCATTGGCCAGGCCCTGCTGGCGAAATTCATGGGCAAGCCGCGCATCATCGCCGAGACCGGCGCCGGTCAGCACGGCGTGGCCAGTGCGACGATCGCTGCGCGTCTCGGCCTGCAATGCGACGTTTACATGGGCGCCGAGGACATCCAGCGGCAGTCCGCCAATGTCTACCGCATGAAGCTGATGGGGGCCCGCGTGATCGCCGTGGAGTCCGGCTCTCGCACGCTCAAGGATGCCCTGAATGAGGCCCTGCGCGACTGGGCCACCAATGTCGACAATACCTATTACATCATCGGCACGGCAGCAGGGCCGCACCCCTATCCGCGCATGGTGAGAGACTTCCAGTCCGTGATCGGACGCGAAGCGCGGCAGCAGTCAATGGAGCAGTTCGGCCGGTTGCCCGACGCGCTCGTCGCTTGCGTCGGCGGCGGTTCCAACGCAATCGGTCTGTTTCATCCCTTCCTGCATGATGCCGAAGTCAGCATGTATGGTGTGGAGGCCGGGGGAGACGGCCTGGAGACGGGCAGGCATGCGGCCCCGCTCAGTGCAGGACGTCCCGGCGTTCTGCATGGCAATCGCACCTATCTGATGACCGACGCTGCCGGCCAGATCATGGAGACGCATTCCGTGTCCGCAGGGCTCGATTATCCGGGCGTGGGCCCGGAGCACTCCTGGCTGAAGGATATCGGCCGCGTGAATTATGTGGCGGCCACTGATACCGAGGCGCTGGAGGCCTTCCGCTACCTGTGTCGCATGGAGGGCATCATTCCGGCGCTGGAGTCCAGTCACGCCATCTCGTATGGGTGCAAGCTGGCGTCGCAGTTGCCCAAGGACAGGATTGTGGTCATCAACCTCTCCGGTCGTGGCGACAAGGATATCCACACTGTTGCCGGCATTGATGGCATCCATATCTGATCTCAAGTCTGCGAGTCATTTTTCATGAGCCGAATCACACAGACCATGGCCGCGCTGCGGGCGGCACAACGCAAGGTCCTGATCCCTTACCTGGTCGCCGGGGACCCCGACAAGGGCACCACGCTGGGCCTGATGCATGCGCTGGTTGCCGCTGGTGCTGACATCATCGAGCTGGGCATTCCTTTCAGCGATCCGTCTTCGGATGGCACAGTGATTCAGCAGGGTGCCGAACGTGCCCTGCGAGAAGGGACTACCCTGCACGATGTCATGGACATCGTTCGGCAGTTCCGTGCACACGACGCGCACACGCCCATCGTGTTGATGGGTTATTTGAACCCCATCGAGATCATGGGCTATGAGGCCTTCGCCAGTGCTGCGCAAGCGGTCGGGGCTGACGGTGTGCTGATCGTGGACATGCCGGCCTACGAATGTGAGGAACTGTTCGATTCGGTGCGTCCGCGTGGTCTGGACACCGTCTTCCTGGTGGCGCCTACCACGACGCAGGCGCGTCTGGCGTCTATCTGTGCCAGCTCCACCGGCTATCTCTACTACGTCTCGCTCAAGGGGGTCACCGGCGCAGCCATCACCGACAAAGGGGATATCAAGAGCAAGATTGAACACCTGCGCACCATGACCGATCTCCCGGTCGTGGTCGGCTTCGGTATCAAGGACGCGACTTCTGCCGTCGACATGGCGAGCATCAGCGACGGTGTTATAGTTGGCAGCGCCCTCGTGGACGCTATCTCACGCCTGCCCAGGGGGGGTGTCGCGACGCAGGATCATCTGACTGCCGCGGTGTCGGTCATCGCGTCCATCCGCAGCGCCATAGACAACATCAAGTAATTGCCATATCCAATTGATTTAAATGTTTAAACTGTGAATCACGGAAGTCAGTCATGAGTTGGATCAACAAAATTCTTCCTTCTATCCGCAGCTCTGGCGCAGCCGATGGGACGCCCGGCAAGCAACGCGCCAGTGTGCCCGAGGGCCTGTGGAAGAAGTGCCCGCGCTGCGAGGCCGTGCTCTATCGGCCCGATCTGGAGCGCAATCTGGAGGTCTGCCCCAAGTGTGATCACCATCTGCGCATCACGGCACGTCGCCGGCTAGAGCTGTTTCTGGATCCCGCAGGCCAGGTTGAATTGAATGCAGACATGGAGCCGGTGGATATCCTCAAGTTCCGTGATCTGAAGAAATACAAGGACCGACTGTCGGCGGCGCAGAAGGCGACTGGCGAGAAGGACGCCTTGATCGTCGTGCAGGGCACCGTCAACGGTGTCGAGATGGTGGTGGCTGCGTTCGAGTTTGGCTTCATCGGCGGCTCCATGGGGGCGGTGGTCGGCGAGAAATTCACCCAGGCCGTAAACACCTGCATCGACAAGCGCCTGCCGTTGGTATGCTTCTCCACCAGTGGCGGTGCCCGCATGCAGGAAGCCTTGATCTCCCTGATGCAGATGGCCAAGACCGCGGCCGCTCTGGCTCGTCTGCGCGAGAACGGTCTGCCGTTCATCTCCGTGCTGGTGGACCCGGTATACGGTGGCGTCTCTGCCAGTCTGGCGATGCTGGGTGACATCAATGTGGCGGAGCCCAATGCCCTGGTGGGTTTCACCGGTCCGGACGTGATTCGTCAGACTGTGCGGGTGAAGCTGCCCGAGGGGTTCCAGCGCAGTGAGTTTCTCCTTGAACATGGTGCCATCGACATGATCGTGCATCGCAAGGAGATGCGAGACCGCGTCTCGTCACTGCTGGCCAAACTGCTGCATCTGTAAGCGGATGCCACTGATTCGCCGCCTGACCCTGGGGGTGGCTTGAACCCAAAATGCCGACACTAGCTCAGTGGCTCGAAAGAATTCAGGCGCTGCATCCCCGGGAGATAGACCTGGGTTTGCAGCGTGTGCGCGAAGTGGCGCGCCGGCTCGGCGTGTGCAAGCCAGCGCCCCTGGTGATCACCGTGGCCGGCACCAATGGCAAGGGCTCGACGGTCGCCATGCTGGATGCCATCCTGCGAGCCAGTGGTCGCCGCGTTGGCACCTGCACTTCTCCTCATCTTCATGTGTACAACGAACGCGTGGGCCTTCACGGCCATCCGGCAAGCGATGCGCAGCTGTGTGCCGCCTTCGCTCGGATCGAGGCTGCGCGCGGCGATATCTCGCTGACCTATTTCGAGTACAGCACCCTGGCGGGTCTCTGGCTGATCGCCCAGGAGCAGGTCGACGTTGCGGTGCTGGAAATTGGTCTGGGAGGGCGCCTGGATGCCATCAACCTCGTCGACCCGGACATTGCCATCATCACCAGCATCGGCCTCGATCACATGGAGTGGCTGGGGGATACCCGCGAAGCCATTGGGCGCGAGAAGGCAGGGATATTTCGCCCCGCCACGCCAGCCTTGTGTGGCGATCCCGCTCCGCCTTTGAGCATTCTCGAGGAAGCGCAGCGACTTGGCGCGCCGCTGCTGGTGCAGGGCGTGGACTTCGGCTTCGAGAAGGAAGACGCGACCTGGCGCTGGTGGGGGCGGGATGGTGCCGCAGACTCACTGACCTGGCATGACCTGCCCCTGCCGGAGCTGGACTTGCTCAATGCGGCCACCGTGCTGCAGGCGCTCCGATTCCTGGCATCGCCCCCGTCCCGTGACTGTGTCTGCGCGGCACTCGACGGTCTCGGCCTGCAGGGGCGTTACCAGCGTATCCTGGACCCGCGCCATCCGGCGCAGCTGCGCGTCGATGTCGCCCACAATCCCCACGCGGCAGGGCTGTTGCTGGAAAAGCTGCAGCGCTTCAGGAAGCAGGCCGGCGCTGCGGCGCGCGTCCATGTAGTGCTGGCAATGATGGCGGACAAGGACCAGCTCGGCTTCTACAAGGCCTTAGAATCCGCAGTGGACTTTTGGTATATTGCCGCATTCGCTGAGACCCGCGGTCTGAGTGCTCAGGCGCTGTTCGATATGCTGCAGCCGCAAGGTGCGCAGGTGCGCGGGCCCTGTGCCAGCGTGGCAGAGGCCTACGAGCATGCGGCGGCCTGTGCCGGTGAGTCTGACCTGGTTCTGGTGACGGGTTCCTTCGTCACCGTCGCCGATGTCGTCCGGCATGTTCACGCAGCGAGCAGCGATCCAACACCTTCTGACGGCATGCGCTGAATCGCAGGCTGTCGATACCAAGGGGCACTACTGGTTTGGACCAGAGCAGAAAGCAAAGAGTCGTTGGTGCCATCGTGTTGCTGATTGCGGCCGTGGTCATCCTGCCGATTCTGTTCGACGGTCAGGGCAGTTACCAACTCCCGCTGAAAAGTCGCATCCCCGCCGCCCAAGCATTCCCCGACGTTCCCCGAATCGAGGCCGTTCGCCCCGAGATTGCGGCAGACTCCGATCAACTGAGCTTTCAGCCGGATGCCGAGCCCGTGGATGACGTGGTGGTGGCGACGCCCGCGTCGACCGCAGTTGCCGTCAGTGTCGCTCCGGAGCCCGCTGTACCGCTGACCGACGCGGCACCTGATACCGTTGCCGAGGTCGTTGCGACTCCGGTGCTGCCAGTGGTGCCTCCGCCCGTGCTCGACAGTGACGGCCTGCCCGAAGGGTGGAGCGTGAGACTCGCGTCCTTTTCCAGTGCCGCCAACGCCCAGGCGCTGGTCGAGCGCCTGCTTGCCCGTGGCCACCGTGCCTATATTCGCCAGATATCCTCGTCACAGGGACCGTTGACGGCTGTGTTCGTCGGGCCCGGCGCGGATCGCGCTGCGATGCTGCAGCTGCAGCGCCAATTGCAGGACGAATTTCAACTCTCGGGTATTGTCGTGCGCTACGAGATCGAGGCGCTCTGAGGGCGAGGCCTGAATCGGCAAGGAAATCATGATGCAGTTGCACTGGCTGGATGCGAGCTTTCTGGTGGTGACCGTGGTGTCCAGCATTTTCGGACTTTGGCGCGGTTTCGTGCGGGAAGTGCTTTCCCTGCTGGCCTGGATTGCGGCCCTGCTGATCTCGCGTCTGTACAGTGAGCCACTGGCTCCGGTTCTCGGTGGCTGGGTGGACAGCCCGGCGATGCAGCAGGTTTTCGCGTTCGCCATTCTGTTCATTGGCACGCTGATTGTCGGCGCCTTGATCAACAACCTGGTGGCGAAGCTGATCGACATATCCGGCCTGAAGCTGACCGACCGGCTGCTCGGCGCCCTGTTTGGCGTCGCGCGCGGCGCCGTGATCGTG
Organism: Pseudomonadales bacterium; assembly: GCA_023256835.1. GTDB lineage: Bacteria > Pseudomonadota > Gammaproteobacteria > Pseudomonadales > Pseudohongiellaceae > UBA5078. Next base: position 5,341 of record JALREE010000251.1, read on the forward strand.
ATGGTGTTCGTGTATTTCGGCGGCAGTTTCTTCGCTGATGCGCCCTGGTGGCAGGAGTCGGCGGTCATCCCGCAGGCACTGCAATGGATTGAAAAGTCACGGATGTTCGTGACGGACATGGTCCCGGCAACACAGGCGTCCCTCTAGGGGCCGATGGTGCTGGAAAGCAGGAACTTTCGGAGTAGGTGTTATGTGTGGTCTGGTAGGAGTGGTTGGCAAGTCCGATGTGGCTGTATGCCTTTACGATACGTTGACGGTTCTGCAGCATCGCGGGCAGGACGCGGCCGGTATCGCCACCAGTGACAATGGCAGGTTGAATCTGCGCAAGGACAACGGTCTGGTCAAGGATGTGTTCCGGACGCGCCACATGGAGCGACTCGCCGGCAACATGGGCATCGGCCATGTGCGCTATCCCACTGCGGGCAGTTCCAGCCCGGCGCTCGCCCAACCGTTCTACGTGAATTCCCCCTATGGCCTGAGCCTGGCTCACAACGGCAATCTCACCAACGCCGCCGAACTCAGCCGAGACTTGTTCAAGGAAGACCTGCGCCACATCAATACCGACTCCGACTCCGAAGTTCTGCTGAACGTCTTCGCGCATGAACTGCAACTGCTGGCCAAGATGGTGCCCAGTCCCGAGGACGTCTTCACGGCGGTGCGCGGTGTGCACCGTCGTTGTCGCGGGGGCTATGCCGCGCTGGTCATGCTTGGCGGTTACGGCATCGTCGGCTTCCGCGATCGCAACGGCATCCGCCCCCTGGTCTTCGGCAAGCGTGAACGCGAAGGCTTCACCGAGTACATGATGGCTTCCGAGAGTGTGGCGCTGGATTCCCAGGGCTTCACTCTGGTGCGGGATGTCGCTCCCGGCGAGGCGGTCTACGTGGACATACTCGGCAATCTGCACACGCGCGTCTGCGCCGGGCCGGCGGAATACACCCCCTGCATCTTCGAACATGTCTATTTCGCGCGCCCGGACTCGCTCATGGACGGCATCTCCGTCTACAAGGCCCGATTGCGCATGGGCGAGAAGCTGGCCGAGAAGGTCAAGCGTCTGCGTCCGGATCACGACATCGACGTCGTGATCCCGATTCCTGACACCAGCCGAACCTCGGCGCTGGAGCTGGCCAACCATCTCGGCGTGAAGTACCGCGAAGGCTTCGTCAAGAACCGCTATATCGGCCGCACCTTTATCATGCCGGGGCAGAGCCAGCGCAAGAAGTCAGTGCGCCAGAAACTCAATGCCATTGAACTGGAATTCCGGGGCAAGACGGTCCTGCTGGTGGACGACTCCATCGTCCGTGGCACGACCTGCCGTCAGATCATCCAGATGGCGCGCGATGCTGGCGCGCGCAAGGTGTATTTCGCCTCGGCAGCGCCGGCGGTGCGCTTTCCCAATGTCTACGGCATCGACATGCCCGCAGCCAGTGAGCTGATCGCCCATGGCCGCACGGATGAAGAGGTACAGGAACTGATCGGTGCCGACTGGCTGATCTTTCAGGATCTGGAAGACCTGATTGCCGCTTCGTCTGAAGGCAATCCGGCAATCAAGCGCTTCGAGTGTTCGGTATTCGACGGCAAGTACATCACCGGAGACGTCGATGCCCGCTACCTCAAGCGGCTGGAAGACACGCGCAACGACCTGGCCAAGGCGGGCAAGTCAGGGGACTGACAGCCGCGCAATCGCCTGAGCCGCCAGACCAACAAGAATCACAGGACAGGGGACTGCATGCAGGACAGAATCGGAGCGGCAGTCGAGGAGATCGGCAAGGTGCTGCTGGGCAAGGAAACGCAGATCCTGCTGGCCCTGTGCTGTCTGGTGTCGGGAGGCCATCTGCTCATCGAGGATCTGCCCGACATGGGCAAGACGACACTGGCCCATGCCCTGGCCCGTGTGTTCGGGCTCGACTTCAATCGCATCCAGTTCACCAGCGACCTGCTGCCCGCCGACATCCTGGGCGTATCGGTTTTCGATCAGGCCAGCGGCAGTTTCAGCTTTCATCCCGGGCCCATCTTCCGCCAACTCGTGCTGGCTGACGAGATCAATCGCAGCACGCCCAAGACCCAGAGCGCACTCCTGGAGGCCATGGAAGAAGTGCAGGTTTCCGTCGAGGGCCAGACACGCGCATTGCCGTCTCCCTTTTTCGTCATAGCCACTCAGAACCCAGTCAGTCTGGCCGGGACGTTTCCGCTGCCGGAGTCGCAGCTGGACCGCTTCCTGATGCGCATTGGCATCGGCTATCCGGACCCGCGTGCCGAGCGCATCCTCCTCGAGCGCAGCAGCGAGGGAGATCGCGGTGCCGGTCTTCCGCAGTTGCTGGGTGTCGCCGATCTGTGCGCCATGCGCAGCGCTGCCAGCACCGTCTCCCTCAGCCCCTTGCTGCTCGACTATGTCCAGCGCCTGGTGGCGCATACGCGTACCAGTGGGGGGTTCCACTTTGGTCTGTCGCCCCGTGGCAGCATCGCGATTGTCCGTGCCGCGCGCACCTGGGCGTGGATGGCGGGGCGCCAGCATGCCGTGCCCGAAGATGTCCAGGCCATATTGCCCGCCGTGGTGGAGCATCGCCTGCGTGCCACCGCTGACGGTGATGGCCGCCACGGCGCCGCCCTGGCGCACCGCCTGCTGACCGAGGTGGATGTCTTCTGAGGTCGCCATGACGCCCGTTGCTGCCGTGAATCACTAGTTTTTCGCAGAGAATGCAGCGCTGGCTCGCGGCCCGGTTGCCTGCGGTCACCCAGATCCGGCTCGATCGTCGCAACATCTTCATCCTGCCCACGGGGCCCGGCCTGCTGTTTCTGGCGGCGTCCACCCTGATCTTCATCACGGCCATCAACTACATTCTCAGCATGGCATTTGGACTGGCCTTTCTCATGGTCAGCGTCTTTTTGTTGTCGATCCTGTACACCTTTCTCAATCTGCAGCACCTGAGTCTGCGTCGTCTGCCGGCAGAGCCTGTCTTTGCCGGCCAGGAGGCAGTATTCCAGGTGCTCCTGCAGCGCGAGGGCGAGCGGGCACACGAGATGCTGGAGCTGGCTTTCCCGGGGCAGCGCGTCTCACTGGCCAATCTGCTGGACAATGTCGAGGCCCGCGTGCCGCTGTACCTGTCGGCGCCGCAGCGCGGGCTGCTCAAGGCGCCCAGGCTGCGGGTGCAGACTCGTTTCCCGCTCGGACTGTGGCGAGCATGGTCCATCGTCGATCTGAGCATGCAGTGCGTCGTCTTTCCAAGGCCGGTGGCCGGCCCCCTGGGAGGACGTGTCAACGCCAGTGCCTCGGGCAAGTCAGAAGCCAGCGTGAAGGGCACAGAGGACTTCCAGGGCCTGCGCAGCTACCAGCCGGGGGATTCCCTCAAGCAGGTGGCCTGGAAATCCTTCGCCCGCGGACAGGGGCTTCAGGTGAAGCAGTTCGTGGACCAGGCCGATGATCGTCTGATGCTGGACTGGGCGATGTTTCCGGGGCTGGAGCCGGAGGAGCGTCTCTCGCGTCTGTGCCACTGGGTGCTGGAACTGGACCGCGCGGGCGTCGACTATGGTTTGCGTCTGCCTGGTGTCGAGATCGACATGGGAGGCGGTGAAGAGCATCGGTTGCGGGTGCTGACGGCCCTCGCCCTGTGGAACGGACACATGGGAACCGCGCCATGAGCGATACCCGTGAACAGATTCCGCGCATCTCCATGCTCTGGCTCCTTTGCGGCCTGCTGTTGCTGATAGTGCCGCATGTCGCGCGTCTGCCCGTGTGGGTCACCGTGTTGCTGCTCGCCTGCATGGGCTGGCGCTTGCTGATCTTTGCCGGCTGGGTCGGCTTTCCCGCACGCTGGTTGAAGATCACGATCGTGATGGTCGCGTTGCCGCTGACCGTCGTGCAGTACCGCTCCCTGGGCATCGGGCTGGATACCGCCGTGTGCCTGCTGATTCTGGGGGTGGTGTTCAAGCTGCTGGAGATGCGCGACCGACGCGACATCCAGATCGTGATCGCGCTGAGCTATGTGCTGGCCATGCTCGGCTTCATCTACACCCAGACCATCCTGGCCACCTTGCATGCCATCGTGTGTTTCATCCTGATCACTGCCACGATGCTTTCACTGTACCGGGACAATGCCCGCAACACGCTGCGCGACAATGGCCGTCTCGCGGTGACCCTCGTGCTGCAGAGCATCCCGCTCACCATCGCGCTCTTCATCCTGGTCCCGCGCATCTCGCCGCTGTGGTCCATGCCCTTGCCGGTGTCCTCTTCCACCAACATGGGGGTGTCGGACGAGATGACACCCGGGGACATCACGAACCTGGGGCGTTCCGGTGAGCTGGCCTTCCGCGTGAGCTTCAATGGAGAAGCCCCGGCACACGAGGACCTCAACTGGCGCGGCCTGGTGCTGGACTTCTTCGATGGCCGCACCTGGCGTCGCGCGGGCTCGACCCTGCAGACTTACCAGATGCTGCAGCGCTTTCCGACGACGTTCCGCGGGGTGCCTCTGGGCGAACCCGTCGCCTACGACGTGATTCTGGAGCCCACTCAGCAGAGCTGGGTCTATGCCCTGCAGCTGGCAGATATCCGCACCGACGGCATGGTGCAGGATCGCAATTATTTGCTGATCACTGACAAGCCCATCACTCAGCGCTACCGCTATGAAGCGCGCTCCTATCTGCAGCATCAGAGCGATCTGGAATTGTCGACGCCTCTGCGCGCCCGCGCCTTGCAATTGCCAGAAGGCAACCTGAATCCGCGCACGGCAGCGCTGGCGGCGCAGATGCGTGCGGCAGCCGCGAGTGAGATGGACTACGCGACGGCCGTGCTGCGGCTGTTCCGGGAAGAGCCGTTCTACTACACCCTGACGCCACCGGCACTGGGGGACGAGAGCATCGACGAATTCATGTTCACGACGCGAGAAGGCTTCTGTGGCCACTACGCGGGCAGCTTCGTCTACATGATGCGGGAAGCGGGCATCCCGGCCCGCGTGGTGGTCGGGTATCAGGGCGGCGAATACAACCCCTACGAAGACTACACCCTCGTCTATCAGTACAACGCGCATGCCTGGGCTGAGGTCTGGTTCGAGGGGGAGGGCTGGGTGCGTTTCGATCCCACCGCAGCGGTGGCGCCGGAGCGCATCACTCTGTGGGTCGAGTCGATCTTCGCGGATCAGCCGGGTTTCATGGAGGACGCCGGGTTCTCGATGATGCGCTTTCGTGACACCCAATGGCTGAACACGCTGCGCTTGCGACTGGAAGCCGTGGATTACGCCTGGAACCGGTGGGTGGTCAGCTATGACGAGCAGATGCAGATGCAGTTGCTCGGCAGCTGGTTTGGCGAGAATGCACGCCAGGGCCTGCTGGTGGTGCTCGGCTCCGTCATCGTGCTGTTTTTCATGCTGGCGGGCTGGCTGCTGCTGCGACTGGGGCAAGCAGGTCAGCACGACCATGCCACACGCATCTATCTGGATTTGCTGCGTGAACTCGCCGTCTGCGGGCTGCCGCGTCAGCGGGGTGAGGCGCCGGGTGACTATTGTCGGCGAGTGACCTTGCTGCGCCCCGAGTATGCTCAGGCGCTGCAACAGGTCACCGCTCAATTCGAGGCAATTGCCTACAAGCGCAATTCGCGTTCCGCACCGCCAGGCGACAGCACTGCGGCGCAGCTCAAGGCTCTGGAGAACACGAGCTGGCAGTTGCGCAGGCGTCTGTTGTCGCCTTGGCGCAGGTTGCTCGTGAGTCTTGGGCTGGCTTCGTGAGATCCTGTCTCAGCCTCCGGCCAGCTTGACCTTGTAACCCTGGGCTTCCAGCAGTCTCTGCAGCTGTGGGCGATGGTCGCCCTGGATCTCGATCACGCCATCCTTGACGGTACCGCCGGTGCCGCATTGATTCTTCAACTGCTTCGCCAAGGCCAGCAAGGCGTCATCCTGCAGAGGCAGGCCGTCGATGAGGGTCACACCCTTGCCACCGCGTCCCTTGGTTTCCCGTCGCAGCCGCACGATGCCATCGCCGGTGGGCCGTGCTGCCGGCGCAAGACGCTTGCATTCGCATGCTGCCATGGGGCGGGTGCAGTCGGGGCAGTGACGCCCCGCATCCGTGGAATAGACCAGCGAAGAATTGCGTGCCATGGCCTCAGGCCTTGTAGAGCGGCGGGATGATGTAGTCCTGATCCTTGCTGTTGCGCGTCTGGCGCTGTCGGTGGGCCGTGCGCAGTTCGGTGATCAGTTGTTGCAGGCGCTTGATGTCGGTGTCGATAGTCAATGCCGTACCGCCCTGACCGTAGAGTGCCTGCTGCAGGCGCAGGCAGATCTCGCGTATCTCGGCATTGCCGGTGCGCAAGGCCACTGCGTCGAGCGTGTGCAGATCGGCATCGGCGAAGTACTGACGCCCCCAGCCAATCAGGGCCAGACGCAGGGCAGGGAGGTTGTTGCCCGAGCAGCTGCTGACGAAGTCCTTGAAGGCCTTGTTCTCCGCTTCGGGAGCGATGTTCTGGCGATACATGGGCGCGGCCACGGGGTAAACCTTGGCCGGCGCCGGTCGCGGCGCGCGTGGCTTGAAGCGCAAGAAGCTCAGCGCGAAGATCAGCGCCGTCAGCGCAGCCGCCAGACTCAGGATCCACAGCGGGGTGGTGGGAGAACTGACCAGGGTCTGTTCCTCGGCTTGCACCGCCGCCGTGGAGGCTTCAAAGGTCTCCCGTGTCGGCTCTTCCATGTCGGCATTGGACAGCAGCAAGGCTTCGCTGGTGCTGCCGGAGCGGGCGGCACCGACGCTGATGGCACTGTCGGCCAGGGTGGCATACTTGACCTCGCCGGTATCGATGTCGTACCAGGGAATGCTCACGCCCGGCACGCGCACGGTGCCTGGCGCTGTCATGAGGAAGGATGTGGATTCCACGCGCTTGCCCACGATGCTGCCGTCCACGAAGCTGCGATCGATGGAGGCCGGTTCTGGATAAGTATTGACCCCTGCGATCTCTGGCGCTTCCAGCGGTGGCAGGGCGGCGCCGTCCAGTCCCTGGGCCTCGATCTCGATGACGCGGTACACGGAGTCGCCCACCCTGACGTTGGTGAAGTCGTTGTCCCAGCGCTCGCGCACGGTGACTTCCGAGGCGGGCAGCCAGAGCGCATCTGCAGGATAGCTCGCGGGTTTCTCGGTGACATTGATGGTGTGACCTTCGGCGTAGGAGGTCACGGTGCGCGTATTGAGGTTGCGGAAGACGTAATTGCTGGAGCTGTCAGTCACTTCGCCGCGGAACATGATGTCCGGTATTTCCAGTGACCCGCTGCGCTGCGGGAAGATGGCGTACTGCTTTTCATACACTCCATAGCGCATGCCATCCACCAGGGTTTCGTACTGATTTGGCGTGCCGATGGTCTGCACCACGGCATCGGGCAACTCCAGCTCAGTGAAGATCGGGTTGCGAATCCCGCTGATCGTGTAGTAGAGGCGAATGGAGAACAGCAGCTGCTCCTGCACGTAGACCGAGTCCTTGCTGACCATCGCTTCCATGAACAGCTCCTGGCCGGACAAGCCGGTGGCCGTGCGCGGTTCCACCTGGATGGTCAGGGCAGGCGTGGTCTCTCCCGCGACGACAAGGGAAGGGATGGTGACTTCTCCTTCATTCAGCGGGAACAGCGTGAGGTGGTAGTCGATTCGCGCATTCATGCTGTTGTTGACGCTGCTGATCTGGCTGGACGTGCGCGTGGAGATCACCTGGAAACCAGCTTCCAGCGGACTGAGATCCATGTCGACGCCGCCCGACTGACCCTCGACACGAATGGTCAGGATGACCGTCTCGCCACGCACGATCTCGGTACGATCAAGCGTGGCAGTGACTGGCTGTGCCTGGACCAGCGTGGAGAATACGCAGAATAGGGCGGCCAGGAGGCCGGCGCGCAGAATTACCATATTTGCCCGTCCGTCTGTGTTGATGCGCGGTTGTCGAGCTGCCGGCGGCGATATTCGAACTGGAACTTGCGTTGCATCAGCTCGCCCGGATCGTCGTCGATGCGACGCAGCCATTGTTCCAGGGATTCCTGACTTTCCGTCTCGGCATTGCTCTGGTTCGGCTGTTCACCAGGCTGCTGTTCTTCCTGCTGCTCCTGGTCGGAGTTCTGCTGCTGCTCGGTTTGCTCCTGCTCTTCCGATTCTTCGCCTTCCTGCTGCTCTTCCTGCTGCTGATCCTGCTCCTGTTCGGTCTGCTCGCCGTCCTGCTGCTCTTCCTGCTGTTCCTCGTTCTGTTCCTGCGGCGAGGTCATGTCGTCACTGGATTCCTCGTTCTGCTCGTTCTGCTGTTGCTCCAGCAGCGCCGCAACGATTTCCCGGTTGTGAATGGCGTCGGCGTGTTCCGGGTCGAGCGCGATGGCCACGTCATAGGCGGCAATGGCGGCCTCGAAGTTCTGCGTCATGGCGTAGGCATTGCCCAGGTTGTAGTGATTGTCGGGATTGGTGCCCGGGTCGAGGCTGTAGGCCTGCACGGCGCCTGCAAAATCCCCCGCTCGATAGGCGGCAGTGCCGCGCCATTCGGGCGATTCGAACAGCGCCGCGGCGCCCACGACATCCTCTTGCGCAAAGGCCTCGGCGCCTTGTTGGTCATGCGTCTTCCACAAGTCGGTCCATTCGGCGGCCTGGGCCTGCTGTGCCGGCGTGAAGAAGGCGCCCGTTGCCGACAGCGCCAGCGTGATGCTCAGCAGCCAGCCGCGGCGGAAGGCCATGGCGCCCAGTGGCAGGATGAGCACCAGCAGCCAGGGACCGGCTTCGAACCAGATGTCGAAATTCTCTTCCACTGCACTGAGCTCGTCTTCGTCCAGGAAACCGTTGTCTTCCAGCAGATAGTCGAGGTCGCGGCCGGTGAGGTCGAGATCGGCATAGCGACCGCCGGTTCTTTCGGCCAGATCCTGCAGACTGGTGCGGTCCAGGCGGGCCACCACGATCTGACCGTTGGCGTCGCGCAGGAAATCGCCGCCGGCCGCTGGAATGGTGGCACCGGCATCGGTGCCGACGCCCAGGATCAGCAAGCGATAGCCACTCTGGGCGAGCATGAGTTCAAGATCGGCGTGATCGCGGCGTTCCACCCCGTCAGTCACCAGCAGAATGGTGCCGGACGTCGCGCCGGAATCTGCAAAAAGCTGCCTTGCCTGTTCAATGGCGGCCACGGTATTGCTGCCGAAGGCGGGCATCATGTTCGGGTTGATGGAAGGCACCAGAGCGCGAATCGTCACGGAATCTTCCGTCAGGGGTGTCACCACATGGGAATCTCCTGCATAGACGATGAGCGCGGTTTGGCCTTCCACGCGACGATCGAGCACGTCCAGTATCTTGCGCTTGCTGATAGTCTGGCGATTGGGTTCATAGTCCGTGGCGTACATGGACAGTGACTGGTCATAGACGATGACCATGGCGTCCTGGCGCGCCTGCACTGGTTGGGGGATCTTCTCCCAGACCGGCCCTGCCAGCGCCAGTATGGACAGCACCCAGAGTGCCAGCAGGATCACCAGGGGCGTGCGCTCGGCGGCGCTCTTGGTGTTGTCGAGCAAGTAGGGCAGCAATTCCTTGTCGATGGCTCTGTCCCAGGCGCTGGCGGTCTCGTTCAGACGCCACAGATAGACCACGAACAGCAGGGCGGGAATCAGGGCCAGCAGCCACAGCGGCCGCAGGAAGTGGAATTCGTTCAGCAAGAGCGCTAGCTGGCCGGAGTCTGGCATCACTGACCTCCTGGTGCGGTCTGCCCGGCGTTCGTGGCGGTCGACGCGGCAGCGGAGCGGCTGAGGAGAATGGCCCAGGGGAAGCTCAGGATGGCCAGCAGGAAGCTCAGCAGCACGGCGAGACCGAGGGGCCAATAGAACAGGACATTGATGGGACGGAAGGTTTGCTGATCCTGTTCAATCGCTTCCAGCGTGTCGAGTTCGGCATAGATGTCGATCAGATCCTGCACATCGCGCGCACGGAAGTAACGGCCGCCTGTGGATTCGGCGATCTGCGTGAGGTTTTCCTCATCCAGTTCGGCAGACGGGTTGATGGCCCTCGCGCCCTGGAAGGAACGCTGCACGAGATTGTCGGCGCCCATGCCGATGGTGTAGATCTTGATGTTCTCGGTCTGGGCCAGCTGGCCTGCCTGCAGGGGAGTCACGGCGCCGGCGTTGTTCACACCGTCAGTGAGCATGATCATCACGCGGCTGTCGGCGGGACGCTCGCGCAGATGCTTCACTCCCAGCCCGATGGCGTCGCCGATGGCCGTGGCGGATTCCTCGATCATGCCGATCTCCAGTTCCGCAATCAGCTTGGCGACAGTGCTGCGGTCAAAGGTCAACGGTGTCTGGATATAGGCGTGTGCAGCGAACAGAATCAGACCGAGGCGATCCCCTTCGCGCCGTTCAGCGAAATCACTGACCACGGCCTTCATGACTTCGAAGCGTGACAGCTGGGCGTTGTTCAGTACCATGTCGCGCGCCTCCATGCTGCCGGAGATGTCCACCACCAGCATGAGATCGCGTCCCGTGGAGGGCAGCTCGATGGGTTCGCCCACCCATTGCGGGCGGGTTGCGGCCAGCACGAGCGCTATCCAGATCAGACACAGCAGGAGCAACTTGATCAGGCGATTCGCATCCGAGCGCACCGAGTCGGTCTGCAACTGCGACATGCGCTGGAAGAAGGGGACATACAGAGCGGCATCCTGGCGCGCGGCCCGCCCGAAGAAGCGGTACACCAGCAGCGGGAGGGGCAGTGCCAACAGGGCCCAAGGCCAGGTGAACTCAAGCATGGTCAGACACCGGCGTCTTGGACGACGCATCATTCTTGGGGGACTTGTCCGGAGCGATTCTAGCCAAATAGAGGCTGCTGATCCATTGATGCGCCATCTTGTAGAGGCGCTCGGTATCGACTTCCCATTCCCTTGCGAAGCGGCCCTCGCTGAGGGTTCGCGCCAGCGTGTCGTCGAGCAGCGAGGCGTCGCCGTGCTCGCGCAGGAAGCTGATCCAGGCGGCACCCCCCAGACTGGCAAAGTTCTGATGCGGGAAGTTCTTCATGGCCACCCTGCGCAGCACGGCGTTGACGTCGCTCACGAACACCAGGTTGAGAGCGGCCGTTTCCTCGGGCGAGCGATTCGCGGACTGCTGGCGCAACGCGGCCAGCTGCTTGTCGAGCTCGGCAATCGCGAAGCTGCGTGCCCGCGCCAGCTTCCAGCCGGCGTAGTAGCGGCGAGCGGCCCAGACGGCAGCGGCGCACAGAAGGAAGAACAGAATCCACCAGCCCGGCGCAGGCGGCCAGAAGCCTACCGGTTCCGGCAAGTGAATGTCTGCAAGCTGGCTCAGAGGGTTTGCACTGTCCATTGTCGGATCTGCTCAACTACATACTGGTTGGTTCTGATTTTCAGATAGGGAATCTGCAGGCGCGTGAACTCGGCCTGCAGCGCTTCCATCCGGTTCCGGAACAGCGTGTGGTAATCGCGGCGGGCCGTCTGGCTGTAGGAGTTCAAGGTCCCTTTGCGCATGCCGTCGGTGATTGTGTAGTAGCCCGGCACCGGCAGGTTTTCCTCAAGGGCATCGTAGATCACGCAGCACACGACATTGTTGTGGCGCGACAGCTGGTTCAGGTACTGAATGGCCGTCTCGTCGAGGGTGCTGAAGTCGCTCAGGATATAGAGAGTGCTGCCAGGCTTGGCGATGCGGCGGATGTCCGCCAGCGCCTTGGTAAGCCCGCCAGCCGCAGTGCCGGCCTGAGCGCTTGCGAGTCGTGCCTCCTTGTCGGCCAGGCGTGCATTGAAGGTCTGCAGTTGATTCAGCAGGTGCAGGGCTGAGCGTCGGCTGCGCTTGGGGCGTACCAGGGATTGCTCGGAATCGGAAAACACCAGGCCGCCCACCCGGTCGCCATTGTCGATGGCCATCCAGCAGAAGATCGCCGCTGCCTGGGCGGCGATCACGGACTTGAAGGCGACCTGGGAGCCAAAGAACATGCTGCTGGACTGGTCGATGGCAATGATGACCGGACGCTCGCGCTCTTCCCGGAACACCTTGGTGAACGGCGTGCCGGTGCGTGCCGTGACCCGCCAGTCGATCGTGCGGATATCGTCGCCCTGCTGATAGGGTCGGAACTCCTCGAAATCGATGCCGCGGCCGCGCATCTTCGACATGTGCAGACCGGAAATGCCGGCGATCGAGCGGGCGTAGGAGACATACTCCACGATCTTGGCGGCATGACGCTGAATCAGCAGCTGCTGCAGGCTGATGACTGCGCCTCTGCTCTGATACAGCGCCTGCTGTTGATCATTCTGCATCGCAATGGACATGGTGTTGACTGACTCGGTGCATGGCACTCAGGGTGCCTTCTTGTTGATGTTCGCTGCGCCAGGCGCCGTTCAGGCTGCAGGAACCCGCTCCAGAATCGTGGTCAGTACCTTGTCCGGTGTGATGCCACTGGCTTCCGCCTCGAAGCTCAGGAGCACGCGGTGGCGCAGCACATCGAAGAAGACCGCCTGGATATCGTCGGGGCTGACGAAGTCCTTGCCCAGAATCCAGGCGTGTGCGCGAGCGCAGCGATCCAGGGAGATCGTGCCGCGGGGGCTGGCACCGTATTCAAGCCAGGTGGCCAGGTCGTCGCCATACAGCTCGGGGTGACGTGTCGCCATGATCAGCTGGATGATGTATTCCTCGACTGCCGGGGCCATGTGCATCGCCAGGATCTCCTGCCGGGCAGCGAACAGATCGACCTGGCTGATGATGCTGGGAGCCGCCGGCGCCTTGTTCTGCGCTTCGTTGCGCACGAGTTGCAGGATGCGGCGTTCCGCCTCGGTGGAGGGATAGCCGATGGACACGTGCATCAGGAAGCGGTCGAGCTGGGCTTCCGGCAGAGGATAGGTGCCTTCCTGCTCGATCGGGTTCTGAGTGGCCATGACCAGGAACAGCGGAGGCAACTGGAAGGACTCGCGTCCCACGCTCACCTGGTGTTCCGCCATCGCTTCCAGCAGGGCGGACTGAACCTTCGCCGGCGCGCGGTTGATCTCGTCGGCCAGAACCAGGTTGTGGAAAATGGGGCCGGGCTGGAAACGGAAGGAGCCATCTTCCGGACGGAAGATCTCGGTGCCGGTGACGTCGCTGGGGAGCAGGTCAGGGGTGAACTGGATGCGGTGGAAGTCGCCTTCGATCGCTCTGGACAAGTCCTTGATTGCCTTGGTTTTCGCGAGCCCGGGAGCGCCCTCGACCAGCAGGTGTCCATCGGCCAGCAGTGCGATCAGCAATCGGTCAACCAGTCGCTCCTGCCCGATGATCTGCTGAGAAAGCCAGTCCCTGAGTTCTGTAACAATAGCGTGATGACTCATATTTTTTCTCTGTTTCTTTTTAGTTAAATGCTTGATCTGGTTGGGCGAAAGTCAGGGATTGTAACCGTTTTGCCTGTGAAGTCTAGGGACGATTGGCCGCAAGTTTGTGGCGGTTTGTGTGTCGCGTCAACGAGCGTTTTGCCCGCGCAGACGGACAGTGCCTGATCGCCTATAATGCCGCCGTCCTTTGATGCGCGGGTGGCACGGGTTCCGCCCGGCCGACAGGAAATCATGAGAAAGCTGACCATCGATATCTCCCTGCCAGCCGAACGTTACGAGGCCTTGTATACCGGCGTCGTGAAGGATGTGCAGACAGTCTCCCGCGAAGGCGTTCGAGTCCGTTTTCCCGGCATGATCCTGCAGAAATTCCTGCAGCACGATGGTGTGCACGGAACCTTTGTCATCGAATTCGATGATGCCAACAAATTCAGAGCGATCACCAAAATTGTATAGCCTCCTGCGACCCCTGCTGTTCACGCTGCCTGCCGAAACCTCTCACACGCTCACGCTGCCGCTGCTGGATATCGCGGCCCGCACCGGGCTGATTCGACTGCTGGCCTCACAGCCATCACACGCCACTGCGCGACAGGTGATGGGGCTGACGTTCCCCAATGCCGTGGGGCTGGCGGCAGGCCTGGACAAGAACGCCGATCACATCGATGCCCTCGCGGCACTGGGCTTCGGTTTCATCGAAGTGGGCACCCTGACGCCCCGGCCGCAGCCTGGCAATCCGCGTCCACGGCTGTTTCGCCTGACGCCGGAGCGCGCCATCATCAATCGCATGGGTTTCAACAACAAGGGCATCGATCACGCGCTGTCTGCCATTGCGCGCAGCCGTTTTCGCGGCATTCTGGGCATCAACATCGGCAAGAATTTCGATACGCCGGTGGACAAGGCTGCAGACGACTACCTCCTCTGCATGCGCAAGTGCTATGGCGCTGCGAGCTATATCGTCGTCAATCTGTCGTCTCCCAATACCCCCGGGCTGCGCAGCCTGCAATTCGGTGACGAGCTGCAGCGCCTGCTCGGTGTGCTCAAGGCAGAGCAGGCGGCACTTGCGCTGCAGCATGGCCGCAAGGTGCCACTTGTCGTCAAGATCGCGCCGGATCTTGCTGACGACGAGATCGGCTTGATTGCCGGTGCGCTGCGTGACAACGAGATCGAAGGGGTGATCGCCACCAACACGACACTCGATCGCAGTCAGGTGCAGAGCAGCAGCTACAAGGACCAGGCAGGGGGGCTCAGTGGCGCGCCACTGGTCGACAAGTCCACCCATGTGATTCGTGTGCTGCACGAGGCGCTGGCGGGAAGCATTCCGATCATCGGGGTGGGAGGGATTCTCAGCGGCGATGATGCCGCTGCCAAGATGGCGGCAGGTGCCAGTCTCGTGCAGCTCTACACCGGGTTCATCTATCGTGGTCCGGCGTTGATTGCGGAAACGCTCGATGCCATTGAGGCCATGGCATGACCGTCAACGTGCTTTTCTTCACGACGGTGGGTTGCCACTTGTGTGAACAGGCCGAGGCGCTGCTGGACGCTGTGCTGCCCCATGCCAACGGATTGCGCGCACAGTCCGGGCTTGCCCTGTTGCAGCTGCAGAAAGTGGAGGTGTCCGAGAGTGTTGCTCTGATGGAGCGTTATGGATCAAGAATTCCAGTGTTGCTGCTGGAAGAAAACGCGCAGGAGTTGGCGTGGCCCTTCGAGCAGACACGTTTGTTCGGTTTTCTGAGTGGCTTCACAGGCTGAAGCCAGCCGCGGGGTTCAGGGCAGGGCAAACAGCCGGCGCGCATTCTGCGTGGCGTGGCTGGCCAGAGTCTGCGGGGTCTGCTGCATCGCCTGTGCTGCCACGCGCAGCACCTCCGTCAGCATGGCCGGTTCATTGCGGCGGCTCTTGGGGCGTGGCCGCAGAGTGCGGGGCAGCAGATATGGAGCGTCGGTTTCCAGCAGCAGGCGGTTCAATGGAATATCGTGGAGAAATTCGAGCATGTGCGCGCCGCGTCGTTCGTCGCAGATCCAGCCCGTGATTCCGATGTGCATGTCCAGGTCGAGATAGTCGTAGAGTTCGTGTCGCTCTCCGGTGAAGCAGTGCACCACACCTCCGGCCGTCAGTGCATCGCGCTGATTCTTCAGGATCGGCAGGAAGCGCGCGTGCGCATCACGTTGATGCAGGAAGACAGGCTTGCCGAGGCGGGCAGCGAGCTCGAGATGCTGCTCGAACACCGACTCCTGGGCTGAGCGTGGTGAGAAATCGCGATTGAAGTCGAGCCCTGTCTCGCCCACCGCCTTGACGCTGGCATGGGCAGCCAGCCGCGTGATCTCTGCAAACGCTTCGGCGTCGCAATGCTGTGCTTCGTGAGGATGTACTCCCGAGGTGGCTGACAGCAGAGCGGGGAGTCGGGTGGCCAGTTCGACGGCCGTCGCCGTGGAGCCAGGGCTGGTGCCCGTGACCAGCAGATGCACGATGCCGGCAGCGCGAGCGCGATCAAGCACCGCATCGAGGTCGGCAGCGAAGGATTCGTGGCCGAGATTCGCGCCGATGTCGATCAGCGGCGCGGCGAGAGGCTCAAGCATTGCCGACCACAGCACCCAGCTGTGAGGCCCAGCGAATGCTTTCCCGGTAACTGCTCTCCAGTTCCCGGGCACCGATGTTCAACTTGGCCAGCGCATCCCAATCGATCTCCTGCCAGTTGGCCTGCTCGTAGGCCACCACGGTCTTCAGCACCTGTCCTATGGCACCGCTCCCGTTCATCAGGCCGTCGACCACCACTTGTGACAGTGGCATCGAGGCGATGATTTCCTTGAGTTCGACATCGAAGAAAGCATCGAGATTGGAGAGCAGTCCAGTGGTGAAATACGGGTCGCTGCTGGCGGAGTTCGTGAAGCACTCTGCCAGCAACTGACACATCTTCGCGCGTGTCATGGCCAGCACAGAGAGGGCATTGGGCTTGTCGGCCATGTTGCTCAGCGAGGGCAGGGTGGCCCAGCTCTTGACCTGGCGCAGCCCCAGCATGGAGACAGCATGCTGCAGGGACGTGATTTCACGACGTCCGGAAAACGCCGCCGAATTCACGAGCTTGATCAACTTCACGCTGAGCACCGGGTCCTTGGCGATGATGCCGGCGATGTTGGCGAGCTCCACGTCCGGGTTCTGCAATTGCGCCAGCAGATTCAGCACCACCAGCTTGCTGGCCGGTACCTTGCGGCCCTTCACCTGTTCCGGTTTGCTGAGGAAATAGCCCTGGAACAGCTTGAAACCGAGGTCCTTGCAGAGGTGGAACATCTCATGGGTTTCCACCTTCTCGGCCAGCAGTGTCACATTGAACGGCTTGAGAAGTTCGACGTGGCGCTTTATTTCCGCTTCATCGAAGGCGAGCACATCGATCTTCACGATGTCCGCGATGTGCAGTGCCGTGTCCCACTTGCTGTCGTAGACGAAATCGTCGAGCGCAATGGTGTAACCCGCTTCCTTCAGGGATTGCAGATTGCGGTTGAGCTCATCGTCCACTTCGATCGTTTCCAGCACTTCAATGACGAAACGCTTCTTGTCGAACGGCGGAGGGTTGAGAATCAGATTGCGCGTGAAATTGATGTAGGCAGGGTGATTCTGCACCACGTCAGTGATGTCCATCTCATTGAAGGCATTGAGGAACACCTGCGACATCGCCGAATCCCCATCGAAGATATTGGCCTGATTGGAATTGTCCGAGCGAAACAGCAATTCATAGGCGGCCACCTTGATGCTTTCGTCGAAGATGGGTTGGCGGGCCAGGAGTATGTGCTGTTCTGTCATCACGAATCTCAGGGGGAAGGCGCGGGTGAACGGCATTGTAGCCGAACAACCCTGTTTTGACAGGGGCTTGTACGAAATTGCAGTGAGATGTGTGGTAGACCGCGCGCTGTCGCTTCGCCCATAATACCGCGCCATGCGTGACGCTACGCCATTCCCGTGTCAGCCACACAATTTTCGCGAAGGTAACTGAAGTGAGTATTTCCAAGGCAAAGCAGGAGCTCAACTGGGCCGAACTGGGGTTTCAATACCGCCAGACCGATTTCCGGTTCAGTGCAACGTACAGTGATGGTGCCTGGTCTGCAGGCGAACTGCTCGAGTCTCCGCTGATTGCCGTGCATGAAGGGGCTCCTGCCCTGCATTATGCCCAGCAGTGCTTCGAAGGCATGAAGGCGCAGACAGCACCGGACGGTCGCGTGCTGCTGTTCCGTCCCGAGCTGAACAGCGAGCGCATGAATCAGACGGCCGAGCGACTGCTGATGCCGCAGGTGCCTGTGGAGCTGTTCCTGCGCGGCGTGGAAGCGGCTGTCCGCGCCAACTATGCCTGGATACCTCCTCATGGTTCCGGCGCCTCGCTCTATATCCGCCCCATGCTGATCGGCGTCGGGGAGAATCTGGGGCTGCGTCCGGCCAGGACCTTCGAATTCCGCGTCTTCGTGTCGCCGGTCGGGCCGTACTACAAGAGTGCAGGAATGGCTGTGATCTCCCTGGCCGTGTCCGAGTTCGATCGTGCGGCACCGGCGGGAACGGGCGCGTTCAAGGCAGGCGCGAATTATGCTGGCGGTCTGCTCGCCACGCGCCATGCCCAGGCGCTTGGGGCCAATGAAGCGCTCTATCTCGACTCCAAGACGCGCACCTATATAGATGAAGCAGGTTCCGCGAACATCGTGGTGGCCATGAAAGGCAATCGCTTCGTCTCGCCAAAGTCGAACGCAATTCTGCCGAGCGTCACCCGGCGCTCGGTGATGACCCTGGCTGAAGAGCAGATGAAGATGCAGGTGGAGAACCGCCCCATCGATCTGCGCGCCGAACTGCCCGAGTTCGAGGAAGTGGCTGCTTGCGGCACGGCCGCGGTGCTCTCTCCGGTCGGAAGAATCTGGGTGGATGGGGAGTGGCATGCGTTCTACGGCAATGGCGAGAAGGTCGGCCCCGTCATGCAGAAGCTCTTCGATCTGCTGGTCGGAATCCAGCGCGGCGAGCTCGCCGATGTCCACGGCTGGACGCACGAAGTGCCCATGGAATAGTCGCTGCGAAGGCGGATTTCAGGCAATGGCTGGCCTGAAATCCGCTTTCCGTGCCGTCGCAAACCGGCAAACTAAGGCTTGACCCTCACGCAGCCACCCCTTATATATGACGCCTTCTTTGAAACCCGGCAGCTCGGATGATGTGCAGCGCGGGCCCAGTCCACCCCCCGCGCAGTAATCAGGAACCGTTGCAAGCAATGAGCAAATCGTTGGTGATAGTGGAATCGCCTGCCAAGGCCAAGACCATCAACAAGTATCTTGGCAAGGAATTTGTCGTCAAATCGAGTGTGGGGCATATCCGGGATCTGCCGTCCGGCGGCAGCAGTCAGCTGGTGGATACGAAGGAGCGTGCCAAGGCCGCTGCGGCCACCCGCAAACTCAGTGCGGACGACAAGGCGCTGCACAAGCAGACGAAGGCGCGCGAGCAGCTGGTGGCCCGCATGGGCGTGGACCCGGAACGCAACTGGGCCGCGAAGTACGAGATTCTTCCCGGCAAGGAGAAGGTGGTCGCCGATCTTCGCAAGCTGGCCAAGGATGCCGATGTCATCTATCTCGCCACCGACTTGGACAGAGAGGGGGAGGCCATCGCCTGGCACCTGAAGGAGTCCATCGGCGGCGACGCCTCGCGCTACAAGCGCGTGGTGTTCAACGAGATCACCAAGAAGGCCATCAACGAAGCGTTCTCGCATCCCGGCGAACTCGACATGAAATACGTGCAGGCCCAGCAGGCGCGCCGTTTTCTCGATCGTGTCGTGGGCTTCATGGTGTCGCCGCTGCTGTGGGCGAAGGTGGCGCGCGGGCTTTCTGCCGGGCGCGTCCAGTCCGTGGCGGTGCGGCTGATTGTCGAGCGAGAGCGTGAGATTCGTGCCTTTGTTCCCGAGGAATACTGGGAAGTCTTTGCGGAACTGCACACGGCGAAGCGCGAGGCATTGCGCTTCGCGGTGACCAAACAGCTCGATGAGGCGTTTCGTCCCGTCAGCAAGGCGCAGACCGATGCTTCGCTGCAGCTGCTGCAGAACGCGTCCTATGTCGTCAGTCGACGTGAAGACAAGCCGACGTCGTCCAAACCGAAAGCGCCTCTCATCACGTCCACGCTGCAGCAGGCCGCCAGCACGCGACTCGGTTTCGGTGTGAAGAAAACCATGACGCTGGCCCAGCGACTCTACGAGGCCGGTTACATCACCTACATGCGTACCGATTCGACGCACTTGAGCGAAGACGCGTTGAGCATGTGCCGTGACTTCATCAAGAAACAGTTTGGCGCTGGCTATTTGCCAGAACAGCCCGTGCGCTACAGCGCCAGGGAAGGGGCACAGGAAGCGCATGAGGCCATTCGCCCGACAGACGTGAACACCTCCAGCAACGATCTGCAGAACATGGAGCGTGACGCCGAGCGCCTCTACGCCCTGATCTGGCAGCATTTCGTGGCCTCGCAGATGCCTCCGGCGCAGTACCTCAGCAGCCTGGTGGCGGTGAAAGCCGGCGACTTCGAACTGCGCACCAAGGGTCGCATCATGCAGTTCGATGGCTATCAGCGCGTGCTTTCCACCAAGGAAGAGGACGTCGTGCTGCCGGCGGTGCAGGTGGGGGATACCCTGAGCCTGCAGGCGCTTGATCCGCAGCAGTTCTTCACCAAGCCCGCGGCGCGCTACACGGAAGCCAGTCTGGTGAAGGAACTGGAGAAGCGCGGCATCGGCCGTCCCTCCACCTACGCGGCCATCATTTCCACCATTCAGGAGCGTGGCTACGTGAAGGTGGAGAGCCGCCGCTTCTACGCGCAGAAGATGGGCGACATCGTTGCCGAACGTCTGCTGGAAAGCTTCACGGAACTGATGGACTACGACTTCACGGCCAAGATGGAAGACGACCTGGACAAGGTCGCCACCGGCGCGCTCGACTGGAAGCAGGTGCTCAACACTTTCTACAAGGAATTCAAGCAGCAGTTGGAAGTGGCCTCCTCCGATGACGCCTCGGGCATGCGCAGCAACAAGCCGACGGATACTGACATTCCCTGTCCGAAATGCGGGCGCCCCATGCAGATTCGCACGGCCTCCACCGGCGTGTTTCTGGGCTGTTCCGGCTATGCACTGCCTCCCAAGGAGCGCTGCAAGTCCACGATCAATCTGACGCCTGGCGAGGAAGCCATCAGCACCGACAATGCCGAGGAGGCAGAAGCGGCCGAGAACGAACTGCTGCGCCACCGCAGGCGTTGCCCGAAGTGCAATGCTGCCATGGACAGCTATCTGATCGACGAGCGCCGCAAACTGCATATCTGTGGCAATAACCCGGACTGTTCCGGCTTCCTGGTGGAAGACGGCGGCTTCAAGATTCGTGGTTATGAAGGGCCGGTGATCGACTGTGACAAGTGCGGTTCTCAGATGCAGCTCAAGTCCGGCCGCTTCGGCAAGTATTTCGGCTGCACGAATGAAGCCTGCAAGAACACCCGCAAGCTGTTGCGCAGCGGGCAGGCAGCGCCACCCAAGGTCGCGCCTGTGGTGATGCCGGAATTGCGCTGCGAGAAAGTGGACGACCATTATGTGCTGCGCGATGGCGCGGCCGGTCTGTTCCTGGCGGCCAGCAAGTTTCCCAAGAACCGGGAGACCCGGGCGCCACTGGTGGCCGAGTTGCTGCCGCATCGAGAGGAACTGGATCCGAAGCATCACTACCTGCTCACGGCGCCGGTGAAGGATCCACAGGGCAACCAGGCGGTGATTCGTTACAGCCGCAAGACGGCGGAACAGTACGTGCAGTCGGAGATTGCCGGCAAACCTTCGGGCTGGAAAGCCTTCTATCGGCAGGGACGCTGGGTCGAGGAATAGGGCGCAGGCAGCGTGACACGATGCTGCCTGCCAGCCACCTCAGCCGTTCAGCGAGCGGCGGATGACGCCCACGCTGATGCCTTCGATCATGAACTGACGCTGCCGCAAGTCCACTTCAATCGGTGGAAAATCATCATTTTCTGCAATGAGTTGCAGCGAAAACTTGCTGTTTCCCTTCAATAGTCGTTTGACCGTGACCTCGTCGTCGATGCGTGCCACGACGATGTCTCCGTCGCGCGCCTGCTCCGTCTTGTGCACGGCCAGCAGGTCGCCGTCGTGAATGCCGATGTTGATCATGCTGTCCCCTTTCACCGTGAGCAGGAAGTCGGCCCGGGGTGAAAAGAAATCCGGCGGGATCGTGCAATAGTCCTCGATGCTTTCCACGGCCAGAATGGGGCTGCCTGCTGCCACCCGGCCCACGATGGGAAGGCCGTTGTGTTCCTGAGTGGTCAGGCGGATGCCCCGCGACGTGCCCGGCAGCATCTCGATGGCCTGTTTGCGCTCGAGGGCGCGCAGATGCTCTTCCGCCGCGTTGGGCGACTTGAAACCCATCTTGCGGGCGATTTCCGAACGGGTGGGCGGATAGCCCGTTTCCTGCTGGTGGTCCCGGATGAACGCCAGAATTTCAGCCTGACGGGGCGTGAGCTTGAGCATGGCAGTGGCACCTGTGGTGGGCGAGTGTGCTGTAAGTATATACAGCGTTCTCGGGATGACAAGTGCTTTGCCGCTCCTGAACGAATTTGTGATAATCGCGCCGCCCGAATTCCACTCCCGAATTGATCACGTTTTAACCACCATTCGCCTTGTAGCGCCGGCCTCGGAGGCCCTTGCCCGACATGACAAACAAGCCTGCCCTCGTGGACCCCGGCGTGCTGATGCTCGATCTCGCCGGGCTTGAGCTCACGCAGGATGAACATGCACTGTTGCGCGATCCGCAGGTAGGCGGGGTGATCCTGTTCGCGCGCAATGTGGCCAGTGTGCCGCAGGTACAGGCCCTGAACGCGGCCATCCGGGCCTGCAATCCAGCGCTGTTGATCGCCGTGGATCAGGAAGGCGGTCGCGTGCAGCGACTGCGCGATGGGTATACCCGCCTGCCGCCCATGCGGGTATTTGCCGCGCAGTGGGAACGCGATCACGAACTGGCCGAAGATCGTGCACACGAATGCGGCTGGCTGATGGCGGCCGAGATGCTCAGTGCCGGTTTCGACTTCAGCTTCGCCCCCGTGCTTGATCTGGACGCCGGCGTCAGCGCCGTGATCGGGGATCGCGCGTTTGGCCGTGAGCCGGAGCAAGTGACCGCATTGGCCGGCGCATTCATGCGCGGCATGCGTGAGGCCGGCATGGCCACCACCGGCAAGCATTTCCCAGGCCATGGCAGCGTCAGCGCCGATTCCCATACCGACATTCCGGTGGATTCACGGCCCCTGGCACTCATTCGCGAGCAGGACCTGCGTCCGTTTGCCGCCTGCGCACCGTACATGGATGCCGTCATGCCCGCCCACGTCATCTACGAGCAGGCTGACTCTCGCTGTGCCGGCTTCTCGCCATTCTGGTTGCAGGCCGTGCTGCGTGGCGAACTGGGTTTCGAGGGCGTCATCTTCAGCGATGATCTCGCCATGGCCGGTGCCGCCACGGCCGGGGGCATCGAGGCGCGGGTGGATGCTGCGCTGGATGCCGGCTGTGACATGGTGCTGGTCTGCAATGATCGCGACATGGCGCTGGCAGCCCTGGCGCATCTGCATGCCAGGCAGCAGCCTGCCAGCCCGCGGCTGTCCCGCATGCGTCGTCGCGACAATCCAGCACGAGAGACTCTGCTGGCCTCGGCCCGCTGGACGCGAGCCCGCGCCATGATTGATGCGCTGGGAGGCAAAGGGTGATCGAGGAGATCAATCAGGTACTGGCCGAGGCCGACTGCCTGGCCGATGAAGCCAGCCTGCAAGGCATACTGGACGCCATGGCGGAGCAGCTGAGGGAGCGTGTGGCGAACAGCATGCCGGTGCTGCTGTGCGTCCTCAATGGCGGCCTGATCCTCACCGGGGCGCTGCTGCCACGACTGCGGTTCCCCCTGCAACTGGACTATCTGCATGCCACGCGCTATCGCGAACGACTGAGCGGGGCGGACTTGCAGTGGAAAGCCACGCCCACGCTGTCCTTGCAAGGGCGGGTCGTGGTGCTCCTCGATGACATTCTGGACGAGGGCGATACCCTGGTGGGTATCCGTGAGTATTGCCTCGCGCAAGGAGCTGCGCAGGTCCTGACAGTGGTGCTGGTGGACAAGAATCATGAGCGCCGGCACAAGGCCTTGCCGCGTGCCGACATCACCGGCATGGATGCGCCGGATCGCTATCTGTTCGGCTATGGCATGGACTACAAGGGCTGGCTGCGCAACGCGCCCGGCATCTACGCCGTCAAGCAGTCCTGAGTCTCGGCAGCCCAGGCGAGGAACTGCCTGCCATTGCCCCGAAAGACCACCCTGTCCAGGCGCTTCGCCAGCTGATGGCGGTACATCGGATCGTAGTATTCCTGCAGCAGGCGTGTGATCCAGCAGCGATGCGCCTCTGTGTCGCCGGTGCGCTCCTGCGTGGCGAGTGCTTCCTCCATCAAGCGCCGCAACTCCACATGGCGTTCACCGCCCAGACGACGCGTGATGCGGTCGAGGCTGCCCAGCAGGTACTGCCCGAACTGGCTGAAGGCACGCTCGGGATCCGCGCGCTCGAAGTCGGCCAGATTGCTGCGGATGTAGTCGTTGAGAATGGTGTCGGCGCGCACGTCCAGCGGCTCCTCGATCAGTGCGATGGGCGCCGCCTTCATGGCGGTGTATAGCACGAAGGGTACGGAAAGCGAGCCGATGGCGTGGCTCTCGTCCTCCAGGACCAGACGACCGCCTGGACGATGTTCCTGGCGCAGCAGATCGATGGCAAGGGCATTCTCGAAGTCGATCTGACTGGGTTGACCGTCGAGCAGGGCGCCAAAGGCGGAACCCCGGTGACGCGCGTGGCCTTCCAGATCAACTCCTTCCGGCAGGCGACGCAGCAGATGTGTCTTGGCACAGCCGGTGGCACCGGCGATCACGAGCAAGGGGCGGGTATGACTGGCTTGCTCGATGGTCTCCACCAGGAACTGGCGCATGGCCTTGTAACCGCCTGGTACGCGAGGGCAGGGGGTGCCGGCCTCGGCCAGCCACTGCTGCACGATGGCCGAACGCAGACCGCCCCGAAAGCAGTAGAGCCACGCGTCGGGATGAGCCGCAAGCCAGGCCTGCCAGCGTTCAATGCGCGCCTGTCGAATCTCGCCCTGCACCAGTCGGTGACCAAGCGCAATGGCAGCATCCTGACCTTCCTGCTTGTAGCAGGTGCCGATTCTTTGACGCTCGACATCCTCCAGCAAAGGCAGGTTCGCGGCGCAAGGAAACGCGCCCCGCGCATACTCCACGGGGGCTCTGACGTCCATTAATGGAGTATTATTGAGCAGCAACGAGCGGAATAGATTCTGGTCTGTTTCTTGCAAAGTTACGTTCCCCGGACCGTCGACGAGTTCAAGCTCCTGAAAGAGCGGCCGATATTGCATGAATGGCAATCCAGGAACAAGGACGCCGTCCCGTTGCTCAGAGACCCGGCAGACCCCCAGGCCGGACATGGATAGATTGTGACTGACGATAGCGCACGACTCAGCTCTTCCAGCCTGCCCCCCCCCAGGGAGACCGCCCGCGCTGGTGGTGGCCACTCTTGCTGCATGCCCGACATCTATTGCTTGCAGGACTGCCCGCAGCCTTGATCATTGCCCTGATCGGCTTTCTGCGCGAACCGCAATTCGAGTCTAGAGCCCTGGTCGAAGTGCAGGCCCCGATGTTTGCCGGCGCTGAGCAGGACGCACGACTTGCCACGAGTCTGCCCATGCTCATGGAGACGCAGAAGGCCATCGTCGGTTCCGCCGCCGTGGCCGGCGATCTGGCGCCTGACTTGCGGGTGGAAGTCGTGCCCCGGACTTTCCTTCTGGCCCTGCATTATCGTGCCGCAGACGCCGAGGCGGCCCGCTCAGGGGCGACTGCGGTGGCCCAGGCCTATGTCGATTTCGCCGCCAGTTCCCAGGTGGAGGAGATGCGCCGCGCGGCCAACCTGCTCATCGCCCGGCTTGACAGCCTCACGCGCCGGCCCGAGCCCATCCAGCCGGACGTCGGCGATGTGGAGCCGCCGCTGGTCGCGTTGAACGCCGACCCGTTGCAGGATCTGATTCCTCCGCTGGTCACCGTGCCGGCCGCTGCCGCCCTGACTGGTCTGGGGTCTGCTGGCCAGCGGGTACTGGGGCCGGTGCTGGAGTCCGCCCTGGTGAGCGAACTGGTGCGCAGCTACGAAGCGACGCTCGGTCAGATGATCAGTGCCCGCATTCTGGAAGCGGCCAGTCTGCCCGAGACCCCGCTGCCCAGCGGGCAGCTGTGGTGGGTGATGCTGGGTTACATCGGGTCTGTCGCTGTGCCGGCGCTGGTGCTGGCGGCACGCTTCCAGTGGCGCGGCAGCCTCGATTTCCCCGCCGATGTGCCTGCACGACTGGCACGTCCCTGTGCCGGCAGCCTGTCCTTGACGCCTGCAGTGACCCTGGCCGACTTCCTCGCCGATCGCCCCTTTGCCCAGGCACTCGCGGAGCTGCGCATGCGTCTGCAATTGCGTCGTGCTGCGCCGGACCCCCTGGTGCAATTTCCCAGCGGACGCGTTCTGCTGATCTGTTCGACAGCAGCTGGAGAAGGCAAGTCCACACTGGCGGCCACTCTGGCACTCACACTCGGGCGTTCGGAACGGGTATTGCTGATCAATGCGGATCTGCGCAGCAGTCGTGAATTCATGGGGCTGCCGGCGCGGGCGCCGGGCCTGTCGCATCTGATTGCCGGCGCCGCCCAGCTGCGCGACTGCGTGCATGCCCGACCAGAACTGGGAATTGACGTGATTCCCGCCGGCGTCCTGCCACCCAACCCCCAGGAGCTGCTGGCTGGCAAGCGTCTGCGTCGTGTACTGGAGATGCTGCGGCGGCGCTACGACACCGTGATCATTGACACCCCGGCTCTCGCAAAATGCAGCGATGCCATGCTGCTCGGCCCCGTGAGCGATGAGATTCTGTATGTACTGGCCGCAGGGGGGCGCGATCTGGAGCAGACGAGAAGTCATCTGCACAAGCTCGCCATGGCTGATCTTGGGCCTGTGCATCTGGTGCTGAATCGAACTCAGTCCATCGCACTCAGCCCTTTGCCGCTGTGGAAGGGGGCCGCATGAACCTGAATGAGCTGCAAGCCCTGCTGAGCCAGGAACAGGACGATGCCGGGCCTGAGGAAGGCGCTCAGGCTCCCGTGAAACTCGTGCCTCGCCGCCAGGACACGGAGGCCGCGACAAGCCCGGCGGCGCCTCCCGCAGCTACCCTGGCGGAACGCCTGCAGGAGATCGAGCTGGCCATGAAGCTCGGCTACCTGCTGTGCAAGTGCACGTGGCCCCCGCAGATCATGGTGCTGACCGGGGTGGACCATGTCTATCGCTGCAGGCGCTGTTCTCGAGTGCGCGAGATGTAATTGGCAAACTATGTGCTTGCACAGGGGAAACGCGCGGAAACGGCCCCGGCCGGCCGATTCTTGCCGCTTCATACTCGTTCGTGAGGTGTCACCATCATGATTCGCGCCAGCACAGGCCTGTTCCTGTTTCTGTCTCTCGCCGCCTGCAGCAATACGCAGTCGCTGCGCGGGGAAGTGAGCCATCTCTACAACCAGGGGCTGGCGTTGACCTCGAGCGCAGGCATTCTGGACGATCACGAGGTGACACGCAGTTCCCACTGGGTGCTCTCCCAGGATGTCAGTTTCTACATCGCCTTGAGCGGGCTCGAACAATACCCGTTCCAGCGGCCGGCCCAGCCGAAGGGGCTGCCGTCGACCCTGCCCGTTCCCGAAGACAGCCTGTCCCTGCTGCTTTCCGGTGAAGTCCGTCGCCAGTTTCCGCGAGTCTTGCGGGCCGAGGGCAGCGAGACCCTCTTCGATGCCCGTCAGTCGGCCGTGCGCAATCGGATCGACTTCGTGATCTTCCCCCGCATTCTGCTGTGGGAGGACACGGTGGGTACCTGGCGTGAGTTGGCTGACACTCTGCGTCACCGCAGTGGCAGTGAACTGCAGGATGCCTTCGGCCTGGATCGCGCCCGCATCCAGTTGACAGTGCTCGACGTGACTACGGGCCGAGTCGTTGATGTCGTCGCGATCGATACCCGTGCCGGCCTGCTGGGCCTGTACGACGACTCGCCGGATCGCCTGCTGGTGGCCGCCCTTGGTCGCTACGTGGACAGTCTGGTACCGTAAGGTGCCATGACAGAGCCTTATTCTTCTCTCGCAGACCGCCTTGCAGGCGGACTCTCCAGCCGTACGTCCGGCGGACCTGATCCTGCCTGGAACCCCACATGCACCGGCTCGATCGCCATCCGCATCGCGGCGGATGGGCAGTGGTTTCACGAGGAGCGTCCCATCCGCCGGCCAGCTCTGGTAAGGCTGTTCGCCTCCATCCTGCGGCGCGAGAGCGATGGTGAGTATTACCTGGTGACGCCGGTCGAGAAGCTGCGCATCAAGGTGGACGACTATCCGTTTGTCGCCGTTCTGGTGCAGATCGAGGGTGATGGCGCAGGGACGAGCCTGCGCTTCACGCTCAATACGGGTGAGGAGATCGCGGCGGGGCCGCAACATCGGCTGTGGGTGCAGGAGCGCGATGGCGCGCCGCTGCCGCTGCTGGAGGTGCGACCTGGTGTGCTGGCACGTGTGGCGCGAGCTGTGTTCTATGAGCTGGTGGAGCGCGCGAGTGTGCTGGAGAGGGCGGCGGGCGAGGTGCTGGCCCTGTCGAGTCAGGGCGAGGTCTTCGTGCTCGGACCAGCCGCTTGAGGAACTCAGCGCGGGGCGGCGCGCCGTTCGAGGGCTGCCGCTTCTTCCGCAGTGGCCGGGCGCAGGACGTCGATTGCCGCTGCACTCACATCGACTGCCGTTGTGGCGACAGACCTTGCCGCGGCGGCAACGCCTCCCGCCGCCTGGCGGCCCGGTTCAGCGCTGATGGCGGCCGCGTACTTGCCGTATTCGATGCTCTTGTCTGCCCCCTTGAGGCTCCATTGTGCGGCGGTCGCCGCTGTTCCGGCCACTGGCGCGAGCAGGAAGCCGCAGCCACTGAGCAGCAGGGCCAGGCAGAAGGCGAGGGTGGTATGCAGGAGGATCCTGGTCATGTTGAGAGTCTCCGTGCCCCGGCAGACGAGGCGATTTCACGGGCAATGCAGCAAGTTCTGTGCCGAAATCAGGCTCTTGGTGGCCTAATTGACGCTCCCGGATAAACCCGGCATCATTGGCGCCTTTTCGGGCAGGCTGCAGCGGATCACGACAACCTATTGTCACTGCCAGTCGCCCGCGTGTTCCGTACCTACTATCTCACTACTCATTTCCAGGTGGAGAATCCATGAAGATTCTGGTGGCCGTGAAACGTGTCGTCGATGCCAACGTCAAGGTGCGCGTCAAGGCCGACAACAGCGGTGTCGATCTGACCAATGCCAAGATGGCAATCAATCCCTTCTGCGAGATCGCGGTGGAAGAGGCCATACGGTTGAAGGAGAAGGGTCAGGCAGAGGAAGTAATCGTGGTGTCCATCGGCGACAAGGCCTGCCATGAGCAGATCCGCACAGCGCTGGCGCTGGGTGCCGATCGCGGCATTCATGTCGACACGGAAGACGGCCTGCAGCCGCTGGCCGTGGCGAAGCTGCTGCACGCCATTGTCCAGCGCGAGGCCATCGGCCTGGTGCTGGTGGGCAAGCAGTCCATCGACACCGACAACAACCAGGTCGCCCAGATGCTGGCGGCACTGGCGGGCATGCCCCAGGGCACCTTTGCCTGTGGCGTCGAGGTGCAGGACGGCAAGCTCAAGGTGGTGCGCGAGATCGATGGCGGCGAACAGACCGTCCTGTTGTCACTGCCGGCCGTGGTGTCCACGGATCTGCGTCTGAATGAGCCGCGCTACGCCTCGCTGCCGAACATCATGAAGGCCAAGAAGAAGCCGATCGACACGCTGACGCCCGCCGATCTGGGCGTGAGTGTCGCCTCGCGGCTGCGCACCCTCAGCGTCGAACCGCCGCCCGAGCGCAGCGCCGGCATCAAGGTCGCCAGCGTCGACGAACTCATCCACCGCCTGAAGACAGAAGCCAAGGTCATTTGACGCCCGGGCCGCGCCCGCCACACGAACACAAGCAGAAGGACGACACATGAAGATTCTGGTGATTGCAGAGCACGACAATCTCAGCCTGAAGCCCGCCACGCTGAGCGCGGTGACGGCAGCCCTGGCCATCGGTCAGCCCGTTGACGTGCTGGTGGCCGGCGCCGCCTGCGCGAGCGTCGCCAGTGCCGCTGCAGCGGTGGTCGGCGTCAGTCGCGTGCTGGTGGCGGATCACCCGGCACATGCCGCGCAGTTGGCCGAGAGCATCGCCGCACTGGTGGCCGACATTGGCACGCAATACACCCACATCCTGGCTGCGGCCACGACCACGGGCAAGAACCTGCTTCCGCGCGTGGCCGCGCTGCTGGACGTGGCGCAGATCTCCGACATCATCGCCGTGAAGTCTGCCGACACCTTCGTGCGCCCCATCTACGCGGGCAATGCCCTGGCCACGGTGCAGTCCGAGGATCCGGTGAAGGTGATCAGCGTGCGCGCCACGGCCTTTGCCGAGGCCGCCAGTGCCGGCAATGCCGCCACTGTGGAGTCGCTCAACATCGTGAAGGAACAGGCGCTGTCTGCCTTCGTGGGGCAGCAGTTGTCGACTTCCGAGCGCCCCGAATTGACAGCGGCCTCCGTGGTCATCTCCGGTGGTCGTGGCATGCAGAGTGGCGAGAATTTCGTTCTCATCGAGAAAGTGGCCGACAAGCTGGGTGCTGCCATCGGGGCCTCCCGCGCGGCGGTGGATGCCGGCTTCGTTCCCAATGACATGCAAGTCGGGCAGACCGGCAAGATCGTGGCGCCGGAGCTGTACATCGCCGTGGGTATTTCAGGGGCCATCCAGCATCTGGCCGGCATGAAGGACAGCAAGGTGATCGTGGCAATCAACAAGGACGCCGAGGCGCCGATCTTCCAGGTGGCGGACTACGGCCTGGTGGACGATCTTTTCAAGGTGTTGCCGGAGCTGGCGGAAAAGCTCTGATTCGTGCCAGCCGAGAATGCAGAAGGCCCGTGACTCCAGAGGAATCACGGGCCTTTTCGTTTGCAGGATTACTGCGCGTCGTTCTGCTGCTTCTGTGCCGCTTCGAGCATCTGGCGACGCTTGATTTCGCGCGGATCGTTCGGCGCACGACCTGACAAGGCCGGGATCACCGGAGCGGCCGGGGCCACGGGCGCCGGGGTGGCCACCGTCTCCACGGGCGCAGGTGCGGCCTCGACCACCTCCGCAGCTTCGACAGCGATCGGTTCCTGTGCGACAGGCGCTTCAACAGCCTGTTCGACTGCCGGTGGGACTTCCTCAGCCACGCTCACTTGCGGGACCTCGATCGGGGCAGCGGCTTCTGCGGCTACGACAGGCTCCTGAGGCTCGGCGGACGGCTCGGCCGCTGCGCTTTCATTCAGGGTGACCGGCGCTGCAGGCGCTTGCTCAGCGGCGCTTGCCGGTCCGTCAACCTGCGTTTCGGTTGCTGCCACATCGACGCCACTGGCTTCAGCCTGCTCGCCAGCCGCGGCATTGCCACCGCGATTGCGTCCGCTTCGACGATCGGACGGACGACGATTGCGACGTGAGGCGCGGGGCACTTCGCCACCGGCGTCTTCGCCCTCGGCATCGTCCTCCGTGACAGCGCCAGGTTCGGCCACATTGCCGTTGATCTCCATGTCGAGCGCCAGGTCCTGGCCCTCGCCGGCATCCACGGCAATATTGTCAACGAAGCGAATGCCGGAATCGGCATCGACTGCCTCGTCGGCGATCTGGCTCACGGCGTCGGCATCAAGCTCCTGATCGGCGGGAGTCTGCGGAGAGTTCTCCTCCGGTCGCGGACCACGACGACGCTGGGTATTGTTGCGCGGACGACGATTGCCACTGCGGCGCTGGGCACGTGCTTCGCCATCGAGCGTCTCGACGCCCTCGACTGCGTTCGCTGTCTCTTCGTCAGCCGGCAGTTCTTCGCGACGCGGCTCGCGCTTCTCGTCACGACGGCCGTCGCGACGCTCCTCACGGCGCTGCTCATCACGCGGTGCTCCGGAACCCTCGCCGCCGCGTCCACGATTGCCGCGCTTGCGACCCTGTCCGCCTTCGCGGGTGGCCTGGCCATCCTGCGCGCTGTGTTCTTCTCCGCGGGACTCCGCGGCCTCGATACGGGTGTCATCGCGGGCGGAGTCACGACCGCCTTCGCGACGTCCGCCCTGTTTGCCGCCGCGATTGCGGTCGCCACGCTCACCACGCTCACCTCGGTCGCGGTCCCGGCCGCGCTCACGAGAGCGACCGGTACGTTCTTCGCGGGCTTCGGGCGCTGGTGCCGCGGCTTCCTTCTCGCCCCCGAACAGGCTGCCGATGGCAGAGAACAGGCTGCCCAGAAGGCCCTTGCTCGGCGCCGGCTGCACCGGTGCCGGCGCAGGAGCGGGGCTGGGTGCCGGCTTCGGCATCGGAGGTTGTGACAGGACCGGTGCCTGGACGGCTGCCTGTTGCGGGGCAGAAGCGGGGCGGGCATGACGATGATTGGGTTCGTGGGATTCCGGATGAATATCGATCTCGTAGCTGGCCAGAGGCGTGGCATCGGCCTGGCTCACGCCCTGGATCTCGTAGTGCGGAGTTTCCAGCGCTGCATTCGGGACGATCACCAGTTTGGTACCGCTCTGGGCTTCCATGGCGGAGACTGCCGCACGCTTCTCGTTGAGCAGATAGGCGGCCACGGCGATCGGCACGATGGCACGGATCTCCACGCTCTTGCGCTTGTTGGCTTCCTCCTGCAGCACGCGCAGGATGGAGAGTGCCTGCGACTTGACGTCGCGGATCGCGCCCTGACCGCTGCAGCGCGGGCAGACGATGGTGCTGGTCTCTTCCAGCGAGGGGCGCAGACGCTGACGCGACATCTCGAGCAGGCCGAAGCGGGAAATGCGGCCGACCTGCACACGGGCGCGGTCCGCTTCCAGCGCATCGCGCATGCGGTTCTCGACTTCCTTCTGGTTCTTGGCCGAGCTCATGTCGATGAAGTCGATCACGATCAGGCCGCCCATGTCGCGCAGAC
>JALREE010000254.1 GCA_023256835.1 Pseudomonadales bacterium
GAGCAACCCGAACAACGCCTTGAGCAGCGTGCTCTTTCCCGCGCCGTTCGGGCCGATGATGCCGACGATCTCTCCCCTGTGCAACGTGAGTGAGCAGTTGGTGAGGATGTTGACCCCAGGTGTGTAACCCGCGGTGACGTCCTTGGCTTCAAGCAGCACTTCGCGTGCGTTGGTCGTGGAATTGGTCATGTGAGTTCAACCTTCGACAAATCTTCACCGTGATGCGCACCGAGGTAGGCGTCGACAACGGCCTTGTTGCTCTTGATCTCTGCCGGGGTGCCCTCGGCGATGACGCGTCCTTCTGCCATCACGATCACCCAATCCGAAATCTCCTGCACGACGTCCATGTTGTGCTCGACGAAGATGACGGTCCGGCCTTCGCTGGGCAGCATCTTGATGAGCTCGAGCAGGCTCTGGGCTAGGGCTGGATTGACGCCAGCCATAGGTTCGTCGAGCATCACCACCCGCGGATCGGTCATGAGCGCACGGGCCATCTCCAGCAACTTGCGCTGACCTCCTGACATGGTGCCGGCAAATTCGTCACGCATGTGGGTGAGATTGAATCGCTTCAGGATGGCGTCGGCGCGAGCCTCGATCTCGCGCTCCTGTTTCGTCCACGTGCCTGGGATCAACGCCGACCAGAATTTCTCCCCGCGCTGATCGAGTGCGCCGAGCTTCATGTTCTCGATTGTCGACAACTTGGCGAGCGCCTTCGTCAATTGGAACGTGCGGACCATTCCTTTGGCGGCCAGTCTGTGGGGAGGCGTGCCGGTGATGTCTTCGCCGTCGAGAGTGATGACACCCGAGTCGACATGATCGAATCCGGTCATCAGGTTGAAGAACGTCGTCTTGCCGGCGCCGTTCGGGCCGATGAGCGCGGTGATTTTGTTTCGGGGCACCTCGATGTGCTCCACATCCACGGCGACGAGGCCGCCGAAGGCGCGGCGGACGCCGTCGACCACGAGGATCGCATCGTCCTTCCTGGACCCCGGCACGGGCTGGTAGCTGGCGGTCTCAGCGGACATCGAACGCCTGCTCCCTCTTGTCCCCGAAGATCCCCTGGGGCCGCACCACCACGAGCGTCGCGAGGGCGAAGCCGGCGACGATGAACCTGATCTGGGAGAAGTTGTTGTCGTCCACGATCCAGGCCGGGATGAGCGGGGTGGGGTCCTGCGGGGTGACTTTCGTGGCCTGCTGCAGGGTGATGTCCACGAACTGCACCACGAACAGGAAGATCATGGTGCCGATGATCGGCCCCTTGGCGCGGGCCACGCCGCCGAGGATGATGATCGTGTAGCAGAAGAACGTGAAGGTGGTGGAGAAGTCCTGGGGCTGGGACGACTGCTTGTCGAGCACCAGCCACATGCCGCCCAGGGCGCCGATGAAACCGCCGATGATCAGGCTCTGCATCTTGTAGGCAAAGATGTTCTTGCCCAAGCTTCGTGCGGCGTCTTCGTCTTCACGGATGCTCTTCAGCACACGTCCCCACGGGCTGCGCATGAGTGCCCAGATACCAGTCGACACCAACGCGACGAGGAC
>JALREE010000274.1 GCA_023256835.1 Pseudomonadales bacterium
AGCAGATTGAGAATCTGACTCTGGATGGACACGTCCAGCGCCGACACCGGCTCGTCACAGATGATCAGCTTCGGATTCAGCGCGATGGCCCGCGCGATACCGATGCGCTGGCGCTGACCGCCGGAGAACTCGAAGGGGTAGCGCGTGGCCGAGCGTGCGGGCAGCCCCACCAGTTCCAGCAGCTCGGTGACGCGCTGACGCCGCCAGACCTTGTCACCCATGGCGTGCACGATGAACGGCTCTTCCAGGATCTCGCCCACGGTGTGGCGGGAGTTCAGGGATTCCATCGGGTCCTGGAAGATCATCTGGATGTCGCGCCGGAACGGCATCATCGCCTTGCGACCAAGGCGCGCGAGGTCGGTGCCGTTGAAGAGAATCTCGCCCGCCGTCGGCTGATACAGGCGCGCAATGCAGCGCCCCAGCGTGGACTTGCCGCAGCCGGACTCGCCCACCAGGCCGAGGGTCTCGCCCGGCAGGATGTCGAAGCTGACGCCATCCACGGCCTTGTTGAACTTGCCGGTGCGCATGAAGATGCCCTCCTTCACCGGGAAGTGCATCTTCAGGTCGCGCACCTGCAGCAGCGGCTGCACCGAAGCATTGCTCAAGGGAATCACACTCATGCCACCAGACTCCCCAGCGCGCAGCGCTTGAAACTGCTGCTGTCACCGCCGCTGCCAGCTGCAGACTGGCCGCGCAGTTCGCGCCATTCATAGCAGGCCACCTGATGGCCTGGGGCAATGGTTTCGGCCGCAGGCGGCGCCACCAGGCAGCTGTCCTTGCGATAGCGGCAACGATTCTCGAAGCGGCAGCCCTTCGGCATGTCGAGCAGGCCGGGCACCATGCCGGGAATGATGGTCAGACGCGACTTGGGCGGAGTGTCCAGACGCGGAATCGATTCCAGCAGGCCGCGGGTATAGGGGTGGCTCGGGCGGTCGAAGACATCGAGCACACTGCCCTTCTCCGCCACCTTGCCGGCATACATCACCACCACCTCGGCCGAGGTCTCGGCGATCACGCCCAGATCATGGGTGATGAGAATCACCGACATGCCCATGTCGCGCTGCAGCTGCTTGATCAGTTCCAGAATCTGGGCCTGGATGGTCACGTCCAGCGCAGTGGTGGGTTCGTCGGCGATCAGCAGCGCCGGCTGACAGGCCAGGGCCATGGCGATCACCACGCGCTGGCGCATGCCGCCCGAGAGCTGGTGCGGGTATTCCGTCATGCGGATGTCCGGCGCCGGGATGCCCACCTTGGCCAGCATCTCCACGCCCTCGCGGATAGCCTGCTCCTTCGTGATCTTCTTGTGCAGCAACAGCACTTCCGTGAGCTGACGCCCGATGGTGTGCACCGGGTTCAGCGCCGTCATGGGCTCCTGGAACACCATGCCGATGCGCGCCCCGCGCACCTTCTGCATCTGCGCGATGCTCATGCCGACCAGATCCTCGCCCTGCAGCAGGATCTGCCCGCCCATGATCTGCCCGACGGGCTGTGGCAGCAGCCGCATGATGGAAAGCGCCGTGACGCTCTTGCCGCAACCGGACTCCCCGACGATGCCCAGGGTCTGGCCCGCCTTGAGGTCGAAGCTGACATCGTCCACCGCGCGCACGCGGCCTTCGTCCGTGGCGAATTCGGTGACGAGGTTTCTGACAGAGAGAATCACATCCGACATAGGGGCCTACTGCTGAAAGTACTGGTCATAGACATTGATCTGCGGCGGGAAGGTCTGGCCCGCGCGGCGTGCCGCCAGGGTCTCGTCCTTCATGGCCATGTCGATCCAGTGCACGAAGGCGTCTTCGGCATAGCTGGAATAACGCACGTTGAAATCCTCGGGCCAGCGCACCCAGCGCCAGGACGCATGCCAGTAGAAAGGTTCGACAAACGCCGGCACAAACGAGGCCTGGTCGTGATGCATCTGCGTCATGCGGTGGGCCAGGTCGATCATTTCGGCGCGGTCAGACGAGGCCACATAGCGGTCGATCATCTGATCCATTTCATAGTTCGCGAACACTTCCAGGTTGTTGGTCTGCGTCTTCACCACTCGCGCCGGATTGACGCTGCCGTCTTCCAGGAAGGCGTCATCGTAAGCATTGTCCGAGTGATAGGAATCCCAGTAACGCGGGTACATTTCCAGCCCGTAATTGAAGGCCATGAAGTACATATCGTGCTGCTTCTCCTGGGCCTTGCGCGAGCCTGCGGCCACGTCCAGCATCTCCAGACGGAACTCGAGGCCGGCCTTCGCGGCTTCTTCCCGCAGAATGGTGAACACGTCGCGGTAGCGTTCGTAGTGGGTGGACAGTGTGAAGGACAGCCGGTCGCCCGCCGCATTCATGAGAATGCCATCCGGTCCGCTGCGATCAAACCCCGCCTTCGCGAAGTGTTCGCGCGCCAGGGTGATGTCATAGGGACGTGCTTTCACATCGGGATTGGAGAACTCGCCGTAGCCCACCTGGGCCGAGTCCAGCCGAGTGAAGTCACCGCGGAAATAGCGCTCCAGCACCATCTCGAAATTGGCTGCGTAATGAATTCCGACGCGCACGTCCTGATTGTCCAGGTGCGGCCGCGAGGTGTTGACCCAGATGCCCCAGGGCGCACGCGGACCGTCATTGTAGAACGTGGCTTTGTGAATATAGCCGCCAGCGACTTCCGGATCGGTGTCCGGCAGACTCTCGTACCAGTAGTCGGCCGTGCGGATCTTGAACTGGTCAATGTCGCCACGCCGGAAGGCCTCGAACTGGTTGGCCGTGTCGCGAATCACGTTGAAGCTGATGCGGTCCATGTTGAAGCGGTTGCGGAAGAACTTCAGATCTTTCGCCCACCAGTCCTCCACCCGCGTCATCACGATGTTGACGCCCATGTTCACATTCTCGGACAGTATCTGGTACGCGCCGGCGTGCGGCACGAAGCGCCACTGGTAGCGCTCGGTAAAGTCCGGGCCAAGCTCCTGATAGAAGTGCTCGGGCACCGGCGACAGGCTCAGGGCCAGCGCCGCCATGTCGGGCTTGGCTTCCGTCATGCTGATGGAAATGGTGTGGTCGTCGTACTTGCTGATGTTGCTGTACTGCGTGGAATACCAGTTGGCCGACCACGGATCGTTGATGTGCTCGGACAGGAAGAAATAGAACATGAACAGGAAGTCGTCGGCGGTGATGGGCTCACCGTCGGTGAAGCGTGCGTCAGGGTTGAGCTTCGCGTAGACCGTCTTGTTCGGGAAGTCCACCGCCCACTGCGTAGCGATGGCTGGATGAAACTCGAATTCGTTCGGGTGGCGTTGCGCCAGCGACAGTGCCACGTAGTCCAGAATCCAGCGCCGGAACTCGCCCGAAGCATCCGGGCCATTCACCCGCAACGTGGCCGGAAAAT
>JALREE010000279.1 GCA_023256835.1 Pseudomonadales bacterium
TCGTTGACCGTTCCGCCCAGATTGATGCGCAGGAAGTAGCCATAGAGCCCCTGTCCGGACGGGTCCACCACGAAGCCGTAGCTGTCACGCTGGGACTGCGCATCCCGGGAGCTCATGCGCGACACGAGGGTGTCGGCGGGCTGGTAGTTCATCACGCCCACATAGATGCCGCGCTCGTTGTAGAACACGCGGGTGTGCGTCTCGTAGGGCGCGGGTTCCAGCGTGTCGGGCTGGATGATCTGCATGTTGTCGATCACGGGCAGGGTGGCCCAGATGGCTTCGTCGAGCCGGCCGTCCATGACGAAGGCGGCCTGTTCCTGGCTCACGCGGGTGATCGGCGTGGGACGTGCGTTGCCATCAGCGGCGGTCTGGGCCTGCAGCGGCAGGGCGACACCCAGAGCAGCGAGCAGGGCGAGGCGGAGGGGAAAGCGGACACGAAAGCAGGCTGGCGGCAAGGAACTACTCGAAGTCACTGGCAATCTCTACTGAATGGTCTGCACCGGGGGCGCGCAGGCACCGGCAGACATCATGGGTTTGGCCGGAGTCTAGCAGCCAAACCCCGTCGCGTCTTGTGACGAAACGCAACAGCGACGCTCGCGCCTGGACACGCGAGGCTCAGCGCGCCTGCAGTGTCACCTCCACGTCCAGCACCTCGTCGGCGCGGCGGATCTGCAGTTGCACGGTGTCGCCCGGCGCGGCCTCGCGCAGGAAATTGGAATACTCCTGCAGACTGCCGATTTCCGTGCCATCGAACTGCAGCAGCACATCACCGGCCTGCAGGCCGGCCGCTTCCGCAGCGCCGCCCGGCGTCACGCCCGAGATCTGCACGCCCTCTCCCGCGTAGTTGAATTCGGGAATGGTGCCCAGCGAGGCCGCGCGCGCCCCGACCACGGCCTCGGTGGCGCGCACCGGCGCATTGCTCAAGGTCACCCGCAGCGGTTCGGCGCGCATGGCCAGGTAGACGATGGCTTCTTCCACCCACAGGGCGATGTCGGACATGCCGGCCAGGTCCATCTTGTCCGGCGTGTCGGACGGGCGGTGGTAGTCGGTATGCAGCCCGCTGAACAGGTGCAGCGCGGGAATGCCTGCTTCGAGGAAGGCCACATGATTGCTGCCCGCCACCGACTGCGCCGGGAACTGGGACGTCACCCCGATGGTGAAACCGATGCCTTGGGCCATGAACGGCCACTCGTAGGAACTCTCGGAGCCGAACACCTGCAGGGTGCGACCTTCCAGCCTGCCGACACTGTCCATGTTCAGCATGGCGAACAGCGACTGTGTGGTATACGGCGCCGGCGGATTGGCCACGAAGTGCCGCGAGCCGAGCAGCCCGGCCTCCTCGCCGGAGAAGGCGACAAACACCACGGGCCGGCGCGGGGTGAAGGCGCGCTGCAGCTTGCGCGCCACGTCGATCAGGATGGCCACGCCCGAGGCATTGTCATCCGCCCCGGCAAACACCGACACACTGCCGTCGGCGGCAGTCTCGAGGCCCAGATGATCGTAGTGCGCGCCCAGCACGATGGGGGCGTCCTGCAGGGCCGGGTCGGTGCCGGGCAGCACGCCGATGACATTGCTCAGGGTGACGCGGCGGCCGTCCGGCAGTGTTTCGGTCCAGGTGCTCAGATGCGAACCGCCCGGCGCCTGCAGGCCGATGGCGGCGAACTGCTGCGCGATGTAGTCGGCGGCCAGATCCAGCCCCGCGCTGCCCAGGCCACGACCTTGCATCGGCACCGCCGTCAGCGCGTCGACGTGCGACTGCAGACTGTCGGGCAGGTACTTGGGCGGCAGCTCGGCCAGCGGCTCACGGGGGGGCAGCAGGGCCAGCGCCATGCCGGCATCGCCATTGCGACGCCAGGCCAGCGGCGAATCCGGGCTTTCCCACTGTCCCTTCACATCGTTGGTGGGCTCGCTGCCCACGAAGCTCAGATAGGAATACTTGCCGTAATGCGGCAGCTTCTCGGTGAGCCCGGGCATGGCGGCGGCCGAGTCGGCATGAATCCAGCCGATGCTCAGCTCCGGATCGTCCGGGTGGCTCGCGGTGAGTACGGTGCTGCGATTGGCATAGGGCAGCTCGCTGCCCATCAGGGTCAGGCCCTGCTCGGAAAACCGCACGCCGTAATAGGCGACCGCCTCCTGCACCACCTGGGCGGCAGGATTGTCGCGGCCCATGATCCACACCGACTTGTCGGCGGGCAGCAGGGTGAAGTCTTCCGCCATGACGATCTCGGCATTCACCGCCGGGTCGGCGCTGAAGAACTCGGCCATCTCCAGCCACAGGGCACGCTCCTGCTGCGGCACCACGAACACGATCTCGCGCGCCCCGAACATCTGCCGCAGAGTCGGCGGCAGCTCGGCCACATCGAGACGGCGGAACACGTCGAAGTAGGGGTCGGCCACCACGGCCTGCAGGGCGGCATAGCGCGGCACCTCGATGCTGGTTTCGGTACCGTCCAGCATCACGTCGACCACCTGGGCGAACTCCTCGCCTTCGTAGTAAAGCGCCACGGGCACGCGCAGCGCATAGGGCGCCCCGGCCTGGGTCTGGCGCACGGTGATGCGTGCGGTGTCGGCCGTGCCCTGATGCGTGACGCTCAGCGCCAGCTCGGGCGCGCCGGTGCGCTCGACCCACTGGGCGAAGAAGCCGCTCAGGTCCTTGCCGCTGTTGCGCGAGAAGATGGCCTCGATATCGGCGAAGGAGGTGCGCTGGAAGCGGCGCTCGGCGTAGAGATCCTGCAGGCTCTCGAGGAACAGCGCATCGCCCAGCTCCAGCCGCAGCATGTGCCAGAGCATCAGCATCTTGCCATAGCCGATGGCCTGTGACGCCGCCGAATTGCGCGAGGTGAACTGACTCAGAGGGAAGTCAGCCGCGTCGGTGACGAAGCTGCGGTAACGGCCGAGATTGTCCTTGCGGTACTCCGCCCCGGCGGCGTTCATCTCCTGGAACAGATGGTCGGCCAGATAGGCGGTCAGGCCCTCGCTCCAGTTGCCCGTGTCGTAATCCGGGTAAACGGAGTTGCCCCACCAGTTGTGCAGGATCTCGTGGGGGTAGGAGGATTCCAGAATGAAGGGGAAGCGGATGATCTGCTCGCCCAGCAGGGTGAAGGACGGCATGCCGTAGCCGGTTTCCCAGAAGTTCTCCACCAGGGCGAACTTGCTGAAGGGGTAGTCACCCAGCATGGGCTCGTAGAGCGCCAGATAACGCTCGGTGGTATCGAGATAGCGCGTGGCCAGGTTGGCGTCGGGCTGGCGCAGATAGGCCAGCAGTTCGACATCGCCGCTTTGCACGCTGTAAGGCGTGAACTCGGCGGCGATCAGGTAGATCTCTTCCATGGCCTGCTCGCTGCGCCAGAAATTGCGGCGGCCCTCGGAGTCGCCCTGGCTCACCGCCGTCCACTGCGCGGCACTGGCGCTGAATGTCACCTCCATGTCGAAGCTCATCAGCCCGGCCTGGAAGTCGGGCACCCACACGCTGCTGTGGTCCAGATAGACGCCGCGCGTATCGATGATGCCGGTGGTGGAGGAAAAACTCTGGGCGTATTCGGCGCTGAGCTGGCGCGCGTCGGTGTTGATGCTGCCGGCATAGCGCAAGGTGACTTGCGGGCTGTCGTCGTTCACCACCAGGCGGTAGGCGGTGGCGGCGGCGATCTCGCGCCCGGCATCGGCGGCACTGGCGCCCTGCGTGGCCGGCAGGGCCTCGATCTGGAAGTTGCTGCCCTGCAGGGTCTGGAGGGTGAGCGCCTGATTGAGGCGGAAGGCAAACTCGCGAGTCGTTCCGGTGGCGGCCGGCAGGGTCAGGGTGTCGGTGACGCTGATCCGGCTGGTGGAGGGGTCGAGCGTCACCTGCAGGGAATGATGCAGGGCGCCGGTCTGGGCATGGGCCGCCAGGGAGATCAGCAAGGCCAGCACGAGGCCGGCAAGGTGGGTGATGTGCCTCATCGAATTCCCCTCAAGAGTGGTGGGAGCGGGCTTGCCCGCGAAACGCACTCGGATCGCGAGCCCTGCTGCCCGGGGTCAACTCATGACCTGTTCGCGGGCAAGCCCGCTCCCACACTTCGCAATATCCAGCTAAAGACCCAGCAGCTCCCGCGCGCGGGCGTCGTTCCAGTCGGCCATGTAGATCTGCGAGCTGCCATCGGCTGTGCGCGTGGTGCTCCAGGCCAGCTTGTCGCCCTGCGGCGTGAACACCGGCAGGATGTCCGTGCCTTCAGTGTTGGTCACACGCACCGGGTCACGCAGGCCCTGTGTGTCCACCATGAACAGCTCGAAGTTGGCATGCCCCAGCACATTGCTCGAATAGATGATGTAGTCGCCACTCGGATGGAAGTACGGGCCCCAGGAGACCATCGCCGAATCCGTCAGCTGTCGCGCATGGCTGCCATCGACGTTCATGGTCCAGATCTCGGCACTGTTGCCGTCCGGATTGAAGCGCCGCCACACGATCTGCTGATCGTCGGCACTGAAGAACGGCCCGCCGTCATAGCCTGGCGAGAAGGTCAGCTGCTGAATGTTCGTACCGTCAGCATCCATGATGTAGAGATCCATGAAATAGGAGGCATCGTCCTCGAACAGGCGCTGCTCGGCCTGGCTCAGCGGCCGGCTGTAGGCCTCGCGATTGGAGGCGAACAGGATTTTCGAGCCATCGGAGGAATAGGAGCCCTCGGCGTCATAGCCGCGGCTGTTGGTCAGGTTGACCAGGCCACTGCCATCGGCATTGGCCACGTACATGTCGTAGTGCTCGTCGTAGTCCCAGGCGTAACCGCGCTGCACGGCGCTGGCCCGCATCTCCAGCTCGCGCTGCTGCTTGCCCAGGGCGTCCGGGTCTTCATGCGTGGAGGCGAACAGCACGGTGTTCTGGGTGGGGTGAATCCAGGCGCAGGTGGTCAGGCCGATGCCGGGCGAGACGCGGGTGGTGGTGCCGGCCAGCAGGTCGCGCACGAAAATCTGATAGAAGGGGTTCTCGCCCTCCAGTTCCGCCTGGTAGATCAGCCGGTTGCCGTCGGCGCTGAAGTAGCCCTCGCCGGAACGCTTGCCCTCGGTGATCAGCTGGCGGGTGTTGAGCAGCAGCTCGCTCTCGTAGAGCGGCCCCTCGGCGGCAGCGGCAGCGGGCGGCTCATAGGCGGCCGAGGCGCCGGCGGCTCCATCGGCCCCGGCTTCTG
>JALREE010000318.1 GCA_023256835.1 Pseudomonadales bacterium
CGCCGCCTTCAATGGCCGGCTGTTCGCGGCCGGACTCGGGAGCACATCATGACTTTGCAGAAGAACCGCGGTGCCGTGCGCCGCTTTGCCCGTCTGCTGAAAATCGGCGCCTGGCTGCAGGGACTCACGCAGCGTGGAACCCCTGCGCCTTTCCGCCTGCTGCAGATCGGCTCGGCGTTCTGGCAGTCGCGTGCGCTGTATGTGGCGGCACGTCTGGATGTCGCCGGCATGCTCGCCGACGAGGCGCTTTCCAGCGCTGAACTCGCAGCCCGCTGTCAGGTGCAGGAAGACGCGCTGTTCCGCCTGCTGCGCATGCTCGCTGCACTGGGCGTGTTCAGCGAAGTGGCGCCGGGGCGCTTCCGCAACAATGCCCTGTCGAACTGCCTGCGCCGCGACAATCCGCAGTGCGTGCGCGACATGATTCTGGTGCACAACTCGCCCGAGCTGAGCCTGCCGTGGCTGCACACGCTGGAAGAAGGCATCCGCACGGGCACACCGCCGTTCGCGCTGCAGTTCGGCGCGGAGCTGTTCGATTACATGGACACGCACCCGGAGTTCGACCGCTTGTTCAGCCGCGCGATGGACGCAGTGGAAGCCCTGGCCGGGGACAGCTTCGCCGCCGACTTCGACTGGTCGCGGTTCCGCCGGGTGATCGATGTGGGTGGCTCCGCAGGCAGCAAGTCCCGCGCCATCCTGCATCGTCACCCGGCCTTGGAGGCCATGGTGCTGGATCGTCCGGCCATCATCGACAAGGTGCTGGCGGATCTGGCCGCGGCGCCGCGCGATGCCCTGCGGGAGCGACTGCAGTTCGCCCCCGGTGATGCATTCCAGGGGGTGCCGGCTGCGCGGGATGCCGGCGACATCTACCTGCTGAGTGCCGTGCTGCACGGCTTCGATGACGCGCAGTGCACGCGCATCCTGCGCCACGTGGCGACCGGAATCGGCCAGAGCGGGGCGTTGTGCGCCATCCTCGAAGTGGTGATGCCGCCGCAGGGCGCCGACTATGCCAGCGCGTCCTTCGACATGCAGATGTTCATGGGAACGCGTGGTCAGGAACGCACGCTGGCGCAGTGGCAGGCACTGTTCGCGCACAGCGGGCTGCGCCTGCGCGAACAGGTGGACTTGCAGAGTTTCGCGAAGATTCTGCTGTGCGAGACGACTCAGGGCGTGCCCGCAATTTCCTCGACGACTTGATAGAAGGTCTGCACGAAGCGGTACAGCTCTGCCTCGATGATGCGCTCCTGGTCGCTGTGGGAACCGAAGCCCAGCGGGCCATCCTCGGCATCGATGGCCGGTCCCACGCCGTAGCACTGAATGCCGCGCGCACGCAGATAGGCCATGTCGGTGGCGCCGGTGCTCATCACCGGCAGCACGGGCACGCCGTAGTTCGCGCCGAACACGGATTCGATGACGCGATAGGCATCGGTGTCCAGCGAGGTCGACGCTCCAGGGCGCTGATTGCGCGAACCCCAGTCCACGTTCACCGCCGGGTCATTGATCACCTGGCGCACCTGCTCCAGGAAGGCCGGAGCGTCCTCGTCCGGCAGCAGGCGCACGTCCAGCGTGGCGCTCGCCTCGGAGGGAATCACGTTGGAGCGATAGCCGCCGTCAATGATATTGGGCGAAATGGTGCTGAACAGCACGGCGGCATTGCGCGGCTCGTACTGCTTCAGGTAATTCACGGCTTCCTGGCCTTCGGCAGAGTACGGGTTCAGCACGGCGCGGTAGCGTGCGGCGGCTTCCGGTTCGGAGAGGGAGGCGAGGCGGGAGAAATAGGACGTGGTGGTGTCGCTCAGGCGAATCGGCGGCTGCCAGTCGGCGATGGTGGCCACGGCGCGTGAGAGCGCCACGATGGCATTGGACTGCAGCGGCACCGAGCCGTGTCCGGCCACGCCGTTGCTGGTGAGCACGATGCCCCGTGGCAGTTTTTCCACCGTCTGCACCGAGGCGTGGAAGGCTGCTCCATTCTGGCGCACCACACTGCCGCCTTCGGCCAGACAGAACTCGGCGTCGATGGCCGGGAAATGCTCGTTCACGATGAACTGGATGCCGATCTGCGTGGCCCCTTCCTCGCCGGATTCGGCCAGCAGGATCACATCACGGTCCAGCGCCACGCCCTGACGCTTGAGCAGGATCAGGGACATCAACGAGGCCACCAGATTGTCCTTGTCATCCAGCGTGCCACGCCCGTAGATCCAGCCGCTGTCGCGCGCGGCGCTGCGAGGCGGAAAGCTCCACTTGGCGGCATCCACGTTCACCGTGTCCTGGTGCGCCATCAGCAGCAGCGGGCGCTTGCTGCC
Organism: Pseudomonadales bacterium; assembly: GCA_023256835.1. Taxonomy (GTDB): domain Bacteria; phylum Pseudomonadota; class Gammaproteobacteria; order Pseudomonadales; family Pseudohongiellaceae; genus UBA5078. The sequence goes on from JALREE010000318.1 coordinate 2,301, forward strand.
ATTGCCCGGCAGGCGCGCCACGATGTTGGGCCGCTCGGCCTCGAGGGAATGCACTTCGTACTCGATGCCCTCGGCTTCGAGCACCCCGGTGATGTAGTTCGTCAGCTCGATCTCGCGGCCGGGCGGATCAGCCGTGTCGATGCGCACCATGGCCTGGAAATGCTGCAGGGTTTCGGCATCGAGCGCCGTCCAGTCCAGCTCCTGCGCGAACAGGGGCGAGGCACTCAGGCACAACAGAGCAGCGACAAGCGGCTTGCGGGAAAGACAAATCACGATGGGACTCCCGGGGGTGTGTTCTTGGCATTGGAAGAGGGGCCGGATGGCCTGATTAGCCGGCATCGGGCAGGCGATGTCAAGCCTGCGCGGGGACGACGGCGGGAGTCATGCAAGGAGCGGGCCTGTGGCCATCAGGGCGGGGGCAAGGGGGTCAGACTGATTCAACTCGCCTCCGGCGACACGATCCCCCGGCGCGAGGCCTCTAGCGCCGCTTCGGCGCGGCTGGAGATGTTCAGCTTGCTGTAGATCTGCTTCACATAGCCCGAGGCGGTGTTGCGGGTGATGTTGAGGAAGTCGGCCACCTTGGCCGTGGTGTAGCCCTTGGCGATCAGGCCGAGCACGTCGCGTTCGCGGGCCGTAAGGCGGGTGGCCTCGCGATCCTCGCGTGGGCCGAAGAAACCCAGCAGGCGCCGGGCGATGGCGGGCGAGAGCGGCGGCTGGCCTTCGGCGATGCGCTGCAGCATGCCGGTAAGATCCTCCCGGCTTTGGTCCTTCAGCAGATAGCCTGCGGCGCCGGCGCCCAGCGCGGCGAACAGATGCGTGTCGTCGTCGAACACGCTGGTGACGACGGAGAGCACTTCCGGATGCTGACGGTTCAACTCGTCGATCAGATCGATGCCCGAACCATCGGGCAGGCCGATGTCGATCAACGCCACCTAGGGCAGACGGCCGCGCAGGCGCGAACGGGCGTCGGCCAGGTTTGCCGCCGTGTCGATCTCGATGCCGGGAAAGGCCTCGCCCATGGCGGCGAGCAGCCAGTCCAGCGCGTCGGGCAGGTCTTCCACGATGAGTCCGTAATGCACGGTGAGCCTCCCGGTCTTCGCGATACCGTTGTTGTCTGATGGGTTCACAGGCTAGCTCCTGACTGAGGGGGCCTCCACCCCCAGAACTGGGGTGATTCGGCGACGCGCCGCCGCGCTGGCATGTGGGCGGCGCAGTGGCTAGAGTAGCGCAGCCACGTCAAACATGACGACGACAATGACAAGAAAAGGGGGATTCCATATGCGCACACTTCACACGCTGGCCGCCGGCCTGCTGCTCGTCTCCAGTCAGGCGCTGGCCGAGGGCAGCGTTCTGTTCATCGGCAACAGTTTCACCTTCGGCTCCGGCTCGGCCGTGCGTTTCTACCGCGCGGACACGGTGACCGATCTCAACAATCTGGGCATCGGTGGCGTGCCGGCGCTGTTCAAATCCTTCACCCAGCAAGCGGGGCTCGACTACGACGTCTACGTTGAAACCGAACCGGGCAGCGGGCTGGATTTTCATCTGGAGAATCGCCTGGGCCTGATCGCCCGCCGCCCCTGGGACACGGTGGTGATGCACGGCCAGAGCACACTGGATTTCGACGCCCCGGGCAATCCGGCCAAGCTGGTGGCCACCACGAAGCAGATGGCCGACATCCTCGTGGCGCGCAATCCGGACGTGGACATCCACTTGATGGCGACCTGGTCCCGCGCCGATGAAACCTACCAGGACGACGGTGCCTGGGCCGGCCAGCCCATCGAGGCGATGGCCAACGATGTGCGCGCGGCCTATGACCTGGCGGCCGTGGCCCCGAACGTGCGGGGCGTGATTCCGGTGGGCGAGGCCTGGACGCGGGCAATGACGACAGGGGTGGCCGATGCCAACCCGTATGACGGCATCGACTTCGGCAAGGTGGATCTGTGGACCTACGACCAGTACCACGCCAGCACCTATGGCTATTACCTCGAGGCCCTGGTGGTGTTCGGTCAGCTGACGGGCCTGGACCCGCGTTCGCTCGGCGCCAACGAGTGCTCGGCCTTGGAACTGGGCTTGAACCAGACCCAGGCGCGGGCACTGCAGCAGGTGGCCTTCGATCAGCTGGCGAGCGAGGGGGACATCACGCCGATGCCCTTCGAGCCGGGTGTGCGTCTGACAGCCAGTCGCTGCTCCGCGCAGTAGCTCTCACAACACCGCCAACGCCAGCAGCACCCCCAGCGCGATCATGGCCACGCCGAGGCCGCGCTCCAGCACGCAGGCCACCCGCGCCTGCGTGCGCAGCCAGGCGGTCAGGCGATCCGCCGCCAGCACCGCCAGCGCTTCCACCACAAACGCGCCGCATACCACCAAGGTGCCCAACAGCAGCAATTGCGCTGTGGCGCTGCCGTGGCCCTCGCGCACGAACTGCGGCAGGAATGCGATGAAGAACAGGATCACCTTGGGGTTCAGCACATCGACCAGCACGCCCTGCCAGAACGTCTGCATGGCAGTGGTGCGCCGCGCCGCTTCGGGCCGTGGCAACAGCGCCGCCCCCGCCGAGCGCCACATGCCGACGCCGAGATACACGAGATAGGCGCCGCCCACATACTTGAGCCCGGTGAACAGCCAGGGCGCGGCGCTGAGCAGCAGCGACAGACCCAGTGCCGCCGCCACCACATGCACCATGGCGCCGCTGCACACACCGCTCACCGCGGCCATGCCCACCCGGGGACCATGGGCCAGCGTGCGCGAGAGCACGAAGAACAGGTCGGGGCCGGGGGACAGGTTCAAGGCCATGGCGGCGGAGAGAAACAGCAGCCAGTAGGAAAGATCGGTCATGAATTCACTCAGTGGCGGTGCGCAGCGGGGGCACGCGAATCAGGAGGACTTGGCGGCTGCCGGCAGGATGTCGTAGCGCAGCGCCACAGTGCCGCTCTTGTAGGCCCTGACTTCGGTCAGCTGCAGGGCGACGTCCTGCTCCAGGCGGTCGAAGAAGGCAATGCCGTCGCCGATCAGCACGGGCAGGATGGAGTAGCGCAATTCGTCAGCCAGCCCGCGACGCACGCACTCGCCGGCCAGCGCCCCGCCGCCCACGCACCAGATCGCGCGATGCCGCGCCCGCAGTACCTGCAGCAGCGTGGCCAGATCGCCTTGGAAGAAACGCACCGTGCTGCGCGAGCAGGGCAACTCGCGATGGGTGAGCACGTGCACGGGCTTCTCGCCATAGGCCCAGCCGAAGCCCTGCGCCTCGAAGTGCAGCGCTGTCTCGTAGGTGCGCGAGCCCATCACATAACAGTCGATGCCCTGCAGGAAGGTCTCGACCCAGGCTGGGTCGAGGGTCTCGCCGGCGGCGTATTCGGTGCTGGTTTCCATCCACTCGACGCTGCCGTCGCGGCGGGCGATGTAGCCGTCGAGACTGGCGGCCATGTGGATGGTGATGCGGGATTCGTGGGCAGCCATCAGGACTCCTTCCTGCGGCAGAAGCAGTAGACGAATTTCTGCTCGTTGCCGGCGGGCGTGTGATGGGTTTCCTTTTCGTGCCCGAGCAGTTCGAAGGGGGCACCGAACTCGTCGTGCAGGCCGGAGGCGCTGTAGCGCATGACGGGCAGCCCGCTGCACTGGGTGGGGCCATCTTCCGCAAAGGTGGCGACGATCACCAGGCCACCCGGCTTCACCGCATGCAGCACCTGCCGCACATAGGTCTCGCGCTCCTCGGCACTGGTGAGGAAATGAAACACGGCGCGATCGTGCCAGACATCGAAGGCCTCCGCCGGCAGCACGGCGGTCAGCACATCGGCTTCCAGCCACTGCACCTGTGTGGCGCGATCACCCAGCCGAGTGCGGGCGGTGGCAATGGCCGCGCCGGACAGATCCAGCACACTCACCTGCCGGTAACCCGCGTCGAGCAGATCATCCACCAGCGTGGAGGCACCGCCGCCGACGTCGATGACAGAAGCCGCGGGCGGCGGTCGATGCTGGGTGATCAGCTGCAGGGACTTCTCGGCATGCTCCTGGAACCAGCTGACCTGCGTGGCGGCCTTGTTGATATAGACGCTTTCCCAGTGGGATTTGCTCTGCATGATGCGCTCCTGTTGTGGCGCGCAGTATGCCTCACCAGCGCACGCGCAGCGACACCCCCAGCAGGCGCGGATCGCCAGGCTGCCCGAGAATCAAGCCGGAGTTGCCCGTCTGCACGGTCAGGGCGCTCAGATACTCGCGGTCGAACAGATTGCGGGCGAAGACATCCACGAACCAGCCGTTCTGGAACTGGAAGCCGACACTGGCATTGGCGAGGGCGTGGCCGGCAATCGCCGTGTAGCGCGAGCCGGCGGTGTCGCTGTTGTAGCCACTGCGGGCCAGCGCATCGAGATGCCACACCAGTTCACCGCTGCCCAGCGGCAGGCGGTAGTCCACGACGATCGAGCCGACCCAGCGCGACAACCCGGGCAGGGGCGTGCCACTCAGATTGCAGGCCGCGGTGCCGGCCGTCTGCACTTCCAGCGGACAGGGCCCGGCCGGGTAGTCCCGGTGCTGCCCATCGGCATAGGCCAGGGAGGCACGCAGGCTAAGCCCGTCCAAAGGTGAGGCAAGCAGGTCGGCTTCCAGGCCGCGCACCCGCACCTCGGGCACATTGGCCGGATAGGAACGCAGGGCGGCCGTCTCCAGACTGGACACCACATTGGTCTGATAGTCGCGCACCCGGGTGTGGAATGCGGCCAGGTTCAGCGTGGCGCGCCCCTGCAGCAGCGTGGATTTGACGCCCAGCTCCAGCGTGGTGTTGCGCTCGTCGTCTATGATGGCCGTGGCGAGCGCCGGCCGGTTCGCCGCATCCAGCGGCAGGCCCGACATGTTGAGCCCCCCGGATTTGTAGCCATAGGCCGCGCTGACATAAGTGAGCAGCGCATCATCGACCTGCCAGGCCAGGTTCGCGCGGCCGGACAGATTCCCTTGGGCATCCTGCGCGCTGTATTTCTGCGGCCGGAAGATCGACAGCCGCGCGCGCGTCAGCTCATTGCGGCTGGCCGCCGGCAGGCCGCTCAGATCCGGGCCGCCGCTCACCTGGGTCGCGTAGTGCCCGCGCTTGTCCTCGTGGGTGTAGCGCAGCCCGAGCGTGGCCGCCAGCGCGGGCGTCAGGTCGTAGTTGGCCTCGGCGAAGGCCGCACGGCTGCGCATCTCGAACTGCGAGCGGCCGGTCTGGGCATAGCCATCCAGCAGATTTCGCGACAGCGGCACCGTGAAGTTCGCCTGATTGAGCAGCCAGTACGCCGCCTCAGGGCCGTACACGCTGGTGGGGCTGCCGCCGATATCCTGCTTGAACCAGTACAGCCCGCTGACATGACGCAGGCGCTGCGTGGCATCCGAGGCATAGCGCAACTCCTGGCTGTACTGGTCCTGACGCGACGGAATGCGCTGCACAAGCTGGATCGGGATGCCCGTGTAGTCGCGATCATTGCCGACGTCCCAGTCCCAGTAGCGCCAGGCCGAGACAGAAGTCAGTGTGCCACCCTCCAGTTCCCAGTCGCTGATGAGCGACACGCCGCCGTCCTGGGTGTCGATCATGGGCTCCATATCGATGTCGCTCAGCCGGTCGTGGACATCGCGACTGGGCGGCTCATAGCCGAGCCCCGCCGCCAGCGCGGGAAACTGCCGCGCCGGGCTGCGCAGGCTGGTGCCGACGCGAAGGAAGCTCTGCGTGCAGCAGACGGACGCGAGGTCGGAAGCATCGGCTGTCAGCCGCAGGGACAGTGCTGGAGAGGGCTGCCACAGCAACTGGCCGCGCACGGCGTAATTGTCCACGGTGTTCAGGTCGTTGCCGGTACGCACGTTGTGCAGCAGGCCGTCGCGCTGCGTGCCCTGCACGGACAGCCGCGCCGCCAGGCGCTCACCCAGGGGGCCGGAGACCGAGCCGCGCGCCTGCTGCCAGCCGTTCTCGCCCACGCTCAACTCGCCGGCCGCTTCGGGCGTGAAGCTCGGCAGGCGGCTCAGCACATGAAGGGCGCCGCCGGTGGTGTTCTTGCCGAACAGCGTGCCTTGCGGCCCGCGCAACACCTCCACGCGCTCGATGTCGGTGAAATCAAACGCGGCCGTGGCAGGCCGCGCGTGGTAGACCTGGTCCATGTAGAAGCCCACGCCAGGCTCGATGCCGTCATTGGCAGCACTGATGGACAGCGAGTTGGACCCGAGCCCGCGCAGGGTGTAGGCGGTGTTGCGCGGATTGGCCGAGTTGTAATACAGCGAAGGAATCAGCTCGCTGAGCTGTCGGGTGTTCACCGTGTACGCGCGCTCCAGCAGGTCGCCCTGCAGCACCGAGACGGCGGCCGGCACCCGTTGCAGATTCTCGTCGCGCCGGCGGGCGCTGACGGTGATCTCGACGATACTGTCACTGACAGCACTGGACGCCTCGGCCGCCAGGGCAGACGGGGCACTCCAGGCGGCCAGCGCCAGCACGATGGCAGCGGGCAGTGCGGCAAGGGGAAGAGCGCCGGGCAGCGCTCTGCTGCCGGAGATAGACGGCGTGCTAGACTGCCGCACGCCAAAGGAAGATGCAGACCTGCGAGAGTTGACCACCATTAGAGAGATTACCCGCTATTCATTTTTGGAATAGCGTTAGCATAGACGCCCAGAGTGCCAAGTTCAACATGAGCGAGAAGAATTCCGTCCGTCCCGACGCCCTCAGTGATCGCCACGCCGACAAACGGCTCGACATCCTGCGCCGCATCGCCGCCGCCGGCTCGATCTCCGCGGCTGCGCGAGGGGCGGGTGTCAGCTACAAGGCTGCCTGGCAGGCCCTGGAGACACTGACCAATCTGGCGGGCACGCCCCTGCTGGAGAAAGTGGTCGGCGGCGCCGGCGGCGGCGGGGCGCGGCTCACCCAGGCCGGCATCGATCTGCTGCAGGCCGCCGACCGTCTGCAGAGTGCGCGCAGCGCCCTGAGCCGGGAACTCGACGGCAGCGAACGTGCGCCGCTGACGCTCGGCCTGCGCACCAGCATGCGCAATCAGCTGCGCTGCACGGTGACGGCCGTGGGCAAGGGCAAGGGCTTGCAGCAGGTGACACTGGCATTGCCCGATGGCACCCCATTGCAGGCCCGCCTGTCGCGCGAGAGCGTGGAGTTGCTGGCCCTGCGCCCGGGCTTGCCGGTGCTGGCCTTGTGCAAGGCGGCGGCCGTGGTCGTGGCGCCACAGACAGCCATGCGGGAAGGGTTGAATCTGCTCAGCGGCACGGTGTCACGCTGCAGCAACAGCACCCGGGAAGCGAGCCTGTTGCTTAACTGCGGGCAGCAGCTGGTGGGCTACTTCGCGCAAGGGGCCGGCCTGCATGTGGGTCGCATGGCCTCGGCATCCCTCGAAGCGTCCGCCGTGGTCGTGGCTCTGCCGGATTGACGGATCAATACGGGAAGAACTCTGCCAGCTTGTCCGCCGTCAGAATGCCGCTGTGCGCTTTCATGCTGTGGTCTGGCGCGAAGAAGTAACTGCGCGGCAGCTCGCCATACCACTGCGGATCGATGCTGAAGCGCAAACGCTCCACGAAGGTATCCGCGAACATCCAGGTGGGAACTCCGTCCAGGCCGTAACCCTGCAGGATGTCGACAGCTTCCTCTCGCTTGTCGATGGAATCGCTGGAGATGACTACCAGCGGAAAATCGGCATCGGCCTGCTTCAGCTTGCCCAGCATGTCCAGCTCCACACGGCAGGGCGCACAATCCACGGACCACAGGCTGACGATGAAGGGTTTGCCCGCATGTTGCGACTTGATCTGCGCGAAAGTCTGGGGCCCGAAATCCTGGATATTGTCGGCATGGACGCCCTGTACCGCGACGAGAGACAGGACAGCGCCCAGCACCAAGCGCGGGAGTGCAGCATCAATCATTGGACAACTCCTTGAAGACATACCCGAACTCCTCGCTGTACCAGCTCAGAAATACCCCGCGTGGCGAGGTGATCAGCAGGGGGTGATCACTGCCCTGACTCGTTGACATCAGCGTCTGCGCGGCCGACCAGCTGCGCCCGTCATCCTGCGACTGCATCAGCTGCAGGGGGGTGGACATGCCGTCGAAGCCCTTCCACACCAGGTACAGCGTCCCGTCGTGCAAGGCGAGAGAAGGATGCCCGGCACCTGGCGTGCCGTCCACCTTGATAAGGTCGGCCGGCATGTCGGCGCCAAGATCGTAGCGTGCGTAGTGGATGCCTGCATGCAGATTGCCCGCGCTGAACCAGCTCATGTGGTACTGGCCCGGCTCGTCCGCCGCCACCATGCTCGGCCCGTGATGCGGGCAGGCATCGATATACCAGTCGTCCACGGTGGCACGCGACAACTCGCTCACCAGTCCCTGCGGACTCAGCACGGCGATGGCGTGATCACGAATGTGGTCGTCGAAGATCTGCCGCCACAGAATGGCCACGTTGTCCTTGCCATGCGGCGCCACGGCGATGCGACAGCACTCGCAGCTGTTATGGGACACCCTCACATTCGGCATGAAGCTGGCGCCCATGTCCGAGGACACCGTGTAGTAGATCGCTGCGCCGGGATACGCCTCGTCGCGTGCCAGCGTCGCTTCCATGTCGCGCTTGTCGATCCAGGTCAGGTAAAGCTTGCCTGACTCTGTCAGGAAGAGACTGTCGAATCGATGGCCGGTATGCAGACCATCGTCATTGATTGTGCGCGGCGTCTCGAAACTGCGCCCACCATCGACAGACCTGCTGAAGCGGATCTCGCCGGTGAACTGGCTGGAGGTCTTGGTGGTCCAGGAGAGCATCACGGTGCCATCCGGGGCCACGACGATCTTCGGGCGATTCTCGCCGTTGAATTCAGCGTCCTCCGGCTCGGCATTGACCTGCACAGGCTCGGCAAAGCTCGCCCCTTCGTCACTGGAACGCGTGACATAGACATGCTTGTCAAGCACAAAGGCCACCCAGAGGTGGCCATCGGCATCAAACACGGCGCTCGGCGCGCCGCCACAGTGAACACTTATCTGAGGAGAGCTCTGTGCCGCCCGCACAGTCTCGCAGCTCTCGGCCTGCACAGGAGTGCTCAGCCAGAACAGCAGCGCCAGCAGCCCCAGGCCAAATCGTTCAAAAATCGTAGGAGACATTCGCATACAAGGTTCTTCCCGGCCATGGATGAGCCACGTAGGCAACTTCATCCGTGAGATTGTCAATGCCGAGTCCCAGCTTGAGACCATTGGCGAAGTTGTAATCAGACTTCAGCCCGACTCGGCTGAATCCGTCCTGTGCGCCGTAGACGCCATCCTCACGATCGAGGTTGTCATTGCGACCGAAACTGTCACTGGCGTACTGATAGTTCAATCCAGCGTTCCAGCGACTGCTGAAATTGTAGGTCAACAGCAGATTGCCGCGCCACTCGGGCATACGGGGATACACATTGCCTTCGATGCTCGGATCGGGACGATTCTTCACAATCTCGGAATCGGTATTCACCACGTTGAAGCGCATGTCCAGATTCGGAATCAGCACGTCGTCGATGTTGGCGATGAACTCGATGCCAAAGGTCTCTATCTCGTCCACTGGGATGAAGGTACGCACGGTCAGCCCCCCAGGCAGTGTCTCCGACTGGGACTCGATCACATCCTTGATGTTCTCCTGGAACACATTCACGCGCAGATAGCCCCCCGCAACCTGGCGCTCGATCATGAGGTTCTGGTGCAGACCGTCTTCGGGCTGCAGCTCCGGGTTGGCCACGCTGACAGCGTTATAGGCGGAATACTGACTGAACAGCTCCTCGACGATGGGGAAGCGGTAAGCCTGACCCAGCGCCCAGGCAAAGCGCCACGTCTCACTGGCCTGATAGCCGAGGGAGAACTTGGGCGACACTTCACGGCGGGAGGTCTCGGGGACGGACACGAGATCAAACTGCGGAGTGCTGGCGACATCGCGCGAGAAATACCCGCCGCTGCTCTCGAAGGATTCCCAGCGCAGCCCGAGACCGGCATCCCAGCGTGCATTGATATCCCAGTTCAACTGCGCGAACAGCGCCTCCATGCGGGTTTCCCCGCCACTGCGACTGGAGAAGCGATTGAAGTCGCCGACTCGGTGATTGCGTGCACTGAACACATCCATGTTCAGCTCGTAGGCATCATGTCTTGCGCCAACGATCAGACCGAGGCCGTCAAGCGGCAGTTCATCGAAGAACAACTTGGCTTCAGCACTCTTCCAGCCGGTGTCGCCGAACTGCGTCACTTCTCCTGCGCCGGTATAGACCGGGTCCGCCGGGTTGGCCAGAGAGAGCCTGTTCTCGTCACGCAGGATTTCGAACTGGTTCAGATTGGCTTCAAGCACCACACCCTGCGCCACGGGACCGCGCAGTCGCAGCCCCAGGGACAGGCTGTCTCGCTCCTGCTCGGACACCCCCATGCGCGCCGCAGGGACATTGTTCTTCCAGCCGTTCTGGACCACGTTGCCACTCCAGACCGTGTTGCCTGCCGCATTGCGAAGATAGCTGTTCGGACTGTTGGAACCGTTGAAGCGGTCTTCGTAGGCCACATTCAACAAGGCCTGCCAGTCACCGAAGTCCTGACCAATCTTGAGCTTGTAGTTGTCTGTCAGCGTGTCCTGCACGCCCGTGTCGCCAAACCACAGACGCGAGACAGAGCGCTCGTCATTGTCGACGATGCCCCCGGTGACGGCGGCGACAGAGGCAGCCGAGGTATTGGCACCAAAATAGAAAGTCTGCGGCTGCGACTCGCTGTCCAGGCGGTTGTAGGACAGATACACGCTGGTATCCCCGAACTTGTCGCCATAGGACAGGAAGGCCTTGTGGCCGGTCACGGTGTCGTCGAAGCCATACGCGCTGAAATCCTGCGAGAAGTAGGAGCTGTCGAAATGGAATTCACGCTCCTGCGGGATCGCCGACTCGATAAGCACCACCCCGCCCATGGAGTTGCCGCTGAATTCTGCCGAGAAGGGCCCATAGAGAACCTCGACCTGAGCGATCTCGCTGGCAGAGACCATGGTCCAGCGGGGTGCGCCGTTCCAGCGCGACTGCAGCAGGTAGTGCAGCGGCACACCGTCGGCAAAGACCATCGAGCGGGAAGTCTGGAACATGTTGGAGCCACGCATGCCCATGGTGCCATTGGAGTCGCCGATGAAGCGGCGGCGAATGACGAGGCTTGGCTCGAACTTCACCACATCTTCCGTCGTTGCCACATTGATGCTGACAAGATCCTGCTGCGTGAGCAGACTGCTGGGATGAGACGTCGACGCGCGGCTCTGGGTTTCGCTGCCCCAGACCACTACCTCCTCGACGACAGGTTCGTTCTGGGCCTGAGCGGCACAGGCCGCCATGAGAGTGAGGGCAGAGGTGATGTCGCGAACCAGACGCTTGCGTTGCAGCATGTTGAAACTATCTCCGGATGTTCGTGGGGTGCCGAGCTGTTGCACAGCCGCGCCAGTTTAGTGAGCGCGGAACTTGTGGCAATGCGGCAAGATGTCGCAGCTTGTCGCCACTCACCGCAACACAAGAATGTCGGCCCGGGGTGCCTCCTTTCCAGCAGTTGGGCTAGAATGGCCGCCATTTGCACACCAGCACGCAGGCGCGTCCGCGGGCTTCTCTGGAGACACACGTGAACAACAGCAGGATCGCTTTCATCGGCGCGGGCAACATGGCCGGCAGCCTCATTCGCGGCCTGGTCGCCAAGGGCGTGCCCGGGCAGCACATCGCCGCCTGTGACCTCGACGCCGCCAAGCTGACGCAACTGCAGCAGGAGTGCGGCATTCGCACCGGCAGCATGGCGGACATCGCCGCCACGGCCGACGTCGTCGTGCTGGCGGTCAAGCCGCAAGGCATGGCCGAGGTCTGTGCGGCCCTGCGCCCGTCCCTGCAGGACGGCGTGCTGATCATCTCCATCGCGGCCGGCATCCCCCTGCGCAGTCTGCAGAACTGGCTGGGCAGTGAACGCGCCATCGTACGCTGCATGCCCAACACCCCGGCCCTGGTGCTGGAAGGGGCCACCGGCCTGTTCGCCAATGCCCATACCAGCACCGCGCAGGCCGCCCTGGCCGAAGCCATTCTGGCCGCCGTCGGCGTCAGTGTCTGGCTGGCGAGTGAAGAGGACATCAACGCCGTCACCGCGCTCTCCGGCAGTGGCCCGGCCTATTTCTTCCTGCTGATGGAAGCCATGCAACAGGCGGGCGTGCGCATGGGTCTTGCGCCCGAACTGGCGCGCCAACTGACCCTGCAGACCGCCCTGGGCGCCGCGAAACTGGCCGTCGGCAGCGATGTGGGACCGGACGAACTGCGCCGCCGCGTGACCTCCCCCGGCGGCACCACCGAAGCCGCCATCCGCAGTTTCGAGAGCGCCGAATTCCGCACCATGGTAGAACAGGCACTGTTCGCCGCGCAGAAGCGTTCCGTGGAACTGGCGGGCTGACACACAATCACTGGTGAGAGAGATCTATGGGTGCTTTCGGCAAC
>JALREE010000059.1 GCA_023256835.1 Pseudomonadales bacterium
CAATGCGCGCAGCAGCGGCTGGCCGCAGGACCAGCTTCACTACGAGTTCTTCAGCGCCGCGCCGCAGAAGCTGGCCACCGACGGAAGCTTCGAGGTCAAGCTAGCCAGCTCCGGTCGAACCATCCGCGTTGCGGCCGACGCCACCGTGACCTCGGCGCTTGCGGCCGAAGGTATCCTGGTGCCGACCTCATGCGAGCAAGGCGTGTGTGGGACCTGCCTCACACGCGTGCTCGAAGGCGAGCCCGACCATCGGGACATGTACCTGACGCCGCAGGAGCAGTCCGCGAACGACCAGTTCCTGCCTTGCTGTTCCCGCTCCAAGTCAGCTTGCCTTGTTCTGGACCTTTGAGGCCGACGACGCGGCTGCGCCGCGTGGGCCGGAAGCCCGAGCGCGAGGAGTCGACCGGATGCCCAAGGCCGCTAGCGAGATCCTTGCGCCAAGCGCGCACGCCAGCCCGCCCCTGCTGCAAGCCTGGCTTTTTCAGGACGTCCGCTCGATGCCGCCCCCCGCAAGCGGACCGCACGCGCTCCTGGGAGCGCTTGCTTGGGCCGGTGGGCTATTGCGGATCTTGGCCATCGCGTACAGCGCAAAAAGACCAGCGGCCGCCAACCAAGCAGGGGCAGCCGCATCATCGCAGTCCAGCGCACTGGCTACATCGCTGACCTGCAGGGATGCCGGTTCACCCGCCCGGCCATCGCGGCGGGCTCCTGACGCCTGCGCACGGCGCGCGAACTCCGGGCCAGCAGGCACTTGCAGGAGTTCGAGTCGCATCGCCATCGGAAGCGCTTGCCACTGTTCCCGCGACAGCCGCAGACCGCATTCCTCCAGCTTGTGGGCGTACGGCGAGCGGCAGCCGGCGATTTGCAACTCCGTCGCTGCTGCTGCTCTGGCTCACACAAGCAGGGCAGGGCCGGTTCTGCACCTTACTCCACACCGAGAAGCACCTCGACGAAGATGATCACTTTGACAGGCAGGCGCTCGCCCTTTTCACTGGGTGCGTGTCATTGATCGGTAAGTCTCAGCAAGCATCCTATGGCAGAGCTGCATCCGAAGTCGCACCCCCCCACAAGCCCGATGTCGAGTGACAGCTCGGTGCGTTCCGTGGAACGCGCCATCGATGTGCTCTTCAGTTTCACACAACAGGAGCCGGTTCTCGACATTCCTGCGCTGCAGCAGCGCACCGGGCTGTCCCGACCCACTCTCTACCGACTGTTGCGAACACTGGAAAGCAGGGGGCTGATCTACTCGTTCGGCAACCCGCTACGTTTCCAACTGGGCGCCCGCATCGGCTTGCTCGCGAGCACGTGGACGCCTGCGCCTCCGCTGGTCACGCTGGCTGCCGGCCCACTGGAGCAGCTTTGGCGCAGCACCCAGGAAACCGTCGCGCTCATGATGCCCGTCTCCGCTTCCCATCGCATGTGCGTCTTCGAGCGGAAGAGCCCTCAGGCCCTCTCGTTCAGCCGCGGAGTGGGTTACACCGAGCCGCTGCACAACGGTGCCAGC